>NZ_CP159535.1 GCF_040529335.1 Streptomyces sp. HUAS MG91
AGCTCCACCTTGAAGCTCGTGAGGGTTGCGGTGCAAGAGCGTAAGGAAGCAAAAACTATGGGAACTTCGAGAGATAGCCTCCCCCCTCTGGGAGCGCGAGGGGCCTCGGAGATGGCTCGTCCGTACAGCTCCTGACCTCAGGACAGCCCGAAGTTGTACCGCTCAGGCGGACCGCCCGGGATGCCGGGGCTCTTGATCGGTCTCAGGGTGGTCTGACGTTCCCTGTTGAACGGTGCGTCAACTTCAGTATTCTGAGCCTTTTTTGACACTGCCTAAATGATCTCTCTTTTATGCCACAATAACTCGCATGTCGAAGAAGGATGTGTGGGTTCGAATCGGCAGCAGGACCTTCGCTGCCAAAACTATCAAGGGAATGGACGACAGCGAACCCCGCTATCTCCAAGTCAGGGTGACTGGAGAGCGGGAGCCTTTGAAAGTCCGTGGCCGTATTCCATACCGGGCTGAGGGATTGACCGACGAGGAGCGGCGGCGTTACTCCGATTCCGTGCTGCCTGTGGTTGTCGCGCAAGGGCTCCTCGACGCGATCGCGGCCTGTACGGCGGACGGCGGGCATTGGCTGCTCAGCTTTGAGGACAACTCTGCTTGTACAGAGGCGAGTTGGGTGCGTAGCGAGTTGGGCAAGAGCGGGTTGCCGCCACAGCGGCGTGCGTATGCAGGGCCTTCGGTTACCGCGAACACGACGGCGTCGGACTCTGTGCCCGGGGGCGCGGACGGATCGGAGACGATGCCGGCGGGCGATCGTGCGCTGCTTGCCCTGGGGTACGGACGAGACAGTCATCGCCGGCGGAGTCTGGATGAGCGGGAGCGGCAGCGGATGCTCGCCCAAGTTCCTGCGCACTGGCGCGTCCCCGGTAGGTCGTCCGCGGCACCCGGGATGGCGGGCAGTGGCAGTGACGTGGAGTACGAGGAGGACGTCGCGGCGAGTGATGAGCAGCGTTGCGGGGCCAGGCACGGAGGTCTTGGGCGGATCTGCGAACTTCGCGAGAACCATGTGGGGTTGCACCGTGGGCACAGCCCTGCCGGCGTCTTCGCGTGTTGGGAAGGCGACGCCGATGTCTATGACGACTGAGGGCTGGGCGATGCTCGCGCGTGGTTGGGCGGCGGCGGTCAGTGCGGTGAGGTGAGCTTGCTGAAGACCCAGCGAAGGACTTCTTGGTCGACGCGGGTGCGGCCGGTGCGTTTGAGGGCGGTGTGGGTGAGGGTGGTTAGGCGGGCCCAGTTGCGGAAGTTGCCGTGTGCGGCGCGGCTGTCGGCGTAGGTGATGTGGTCGGGGTCGGCGTCGGCCCAGATGGGGTGGTAGAGCGGGATCGTCTGGAGGATCTCGTTGGGGGTGAGGCGGGTGAAGCGCTGCCAGATGAAGATCCGGGAGGAGAGCATCGGTTCTCGGGTCAGTGTCTGGTGGCAGCCTTCGTCGCCGACGAAGATGGCGGCGAGCTGGGTGTAGGGGTCGTCCCAGAGGTAGCGGACGTATTCCAGCTGGTCGCTTTGGAGCCACTGGGCTTCGTCCAGGACGAGGGTGCGCGGGTGGGTGGCGAGTGCGGTTTTGAGGAGGTGGTCGAACTCGCTGGCATAGCGCGGGGGCGGGCCTGGTAAGTCGAGTGCGGTGTGGAGTTCGTGGCGCACGGCGCGGGTGGTGGCGCGGGCGTGGAAGGTGATGCGGCGGATGTCCTCGGTGGGTTCGAGGGCGCGCAGGCAGCTGGTGACGGCCATGGTCTTGCCGAAGCCGGCGCCGCCGTGGACGCACATCATCGCGCGGGCCTCGATGGTGTCGGTGAGGTTTTCCCGGGCGGTGAGTAGCGCTTGGGTACTGACGAGGCGGGCGTCGGGCAGGGGGGTGTAGTGGTCGGTAGGTGCGGGTGGCAGGTGGCCGCCGGTCATGGGGAGTCCTCGGTTGGGTCTGATGGTCGGGTGCGGGCCTTGAGGGCGTCGGGGATGGCCCAGTCGGCTGGTGGCGCGGCGGGTGGGATGAGGTCGGGCAGCGCCAGGTCGGCCAGATCGGTGTACTGGTGCTGGTGCTGGTCGAGTTCACGGGCGGCTGCCGCGGCGGTCGTGGCGTCCAGACGGCGCGGTGGGACCGGTTCGGTGGCGGGAGCGAAGCGGGTGTGGCGCAGTTGCTCGGCGGCTTTCGCCTCGTCGCGCAGGTGCCGGGCGCGCTGGGTGCGGGTGCGGCGCAGCGTGGCGAGCTGCTCGTCGCTGGCCTGGTCGGCGAGGTGGGCGGTGTCGAGGTGGTGGCCGTGGGGTGTGCAGAGTTCGATCTCGTGGGTGTGGTGGGGCATGAAGCGCACCGTGACTTTGAGGCCGGTTTGTCCGGTCATCCAGTCGGCGATGTAGTCGCGGCTGCGGAAGCGGACGCCGTGGCTGGTGATGGTGCGGGTGCGGCCGTCGTCCTCGAGCGTGAACGACCATATGTCCGCCGGGGGTACGTCGTGGAGCGGGGTCGGGTCGGCCTGCCAGGCTTCGAGCGGGGTGGTGCCGTGCAGTTCGGCCGGCTGGTGTTCGGTGTTCCACCAGTGGGCCCAGGCGAGCAGGTGCCCGGTGAACGCCTCGAAGGACAGGGGTGGGGCCGTCTGGGGGCGGCGGTCGGGGCGGCGCTGCGGCTTCTTGGGGGTGTGGCCGGGCAGGGCGGCGAACAGCATGCGGGTGACGCAGTGGTTGAGGTTCTCGATGCTGCCTTTCAGGTGGGGGCTGTAGGGCGGCAGGACGGTGATGTCCGTGTCCAAGGCGGTCAGCGCGGTGGTGACGGTGCGGGAGAGGAAGTCGCGGCCGCGGTCGAAGTGCACCTGCTCGGGCAGGCCCCCGACGGGGCCGTAGGGGTGGTTGCGCAGGACGGCGGAGCGCAGTGCGGCCAGGACCGAGGCACGGGGTGGCGTGCCTGGGGTGACGGCGAGGCCGGTGATGGCTTTGGTCGCGCAGTCGATGAACCACGTGACGTATGGGGGGGGGACGAGGTCGCCGTCCGTGTCGACGCGGAGCGGGGCCTGGACGTGATCGGCCTCCCAGACGTCGTTGCGCCAGGTGCGGGGGGCGTTTGGCGAACACATCGTGGGCGCGCGCTGCTTCGGGGCCGTGGCGGTAGCCGGCCCGCTCCCCCGCCGTCAGGTCGCGGCGCACCGCGCGCAGGAACGTCGGCAGTGACGGCACGGTCTGGAGTAGCGGCACTGCTGCGGGCGGGGCGCCGCCTGGAACGGGTATGACAGGACGCGAGCCGGATTCGATGCTCGATGTCGGGGTGTCGTTCTCTTCGAGCGGCTCGGTAGCGGCGGCCCGGGCGCGGGCGACCAGTTCGCGGTGGACCGCGGAGGCGTTGCCGTGCCAGTACGCGAGCAGCACCCGGATCTCGGGGGTGATCTCGAACCGTTCGACACGGCGGGCTCCCGGGCGGGCGGCTGTCTCGGGTGTGGTGGTGGCGTCGGCGAGCCAGCGCCACACGGTGCGCTCGGATACGTTCAGGCACTGGGCGGTGGTGTGGACGTGGGCGCGGGTGAGCCGGCGTGCGGTGCGCAGGGCGAGCAGACGGCGCAGCGGCGGCGCCCGCAGTGCCGTCAACGTCACGGGATCCAGCACGGGCTCGGATCGGGGTGGCGCCAGCGTCGGGGCGTCGTCGTCCGGAGTGGTCGCGGTCATGAGGGGTGTCCTTCGGCCCGCGGGGTGGAATCGGTCAGAGGCTGACGGGACCAAGGCGGGAACAAGCGCGCCTGCAAGGCACGGTCCGCCACTGCCCCGGGGGCACGGGCCAGGGCCGCATACGCGTGGGAGGTGGTCTTCGCCCAGGTACGGAAGTTCCCCCTGGCGTGGGTGGTGTTGGTGTGCAGCAGATCGGTGTCCGTCGCCGCGTCCCACAGTGGGTGGAACAGGCGCAACACCGCGGGTACCTGGCCGGTGTCCAGGCGGGGCACCTGCTGCCAGGTCAAAACCCGGGAGGCCAGCGCGGAAGCACGCGCAAGGGTGCGCTCGGCGCCCGCACCGCACAGCACGAGAGAGGCCTGCGTCGTGGGCGCATCCGCGAGGAGGCGCAGGTAGTCCAGTTCCGGCGCGGCGATGCGCTGTACGTCATCGGTGACCAGCACGCCCGGGCCTGAAAGGCCTCAAGTAGCGCGCGGTCGGCCACCAGCGCGCGGTGCACCGGGCGCTTGACGAACTGGCCGGCCGCCTGGCTCAACCGGGTCCTGCGCCGCGCCGGCTGCCTCGGGGTCCACACCCGGGACGGCATGGAATACCTCGACCCGACGGCCTAGCGCGCGTTCGCGGTCGCCGACCACCAGTTCGCCCACGCCTACGTACGGCGGCCCGAGGACATCGCCGGGGTGCGTCGGGCGCTCGACGGCGTCGCAGGCGTCGCCCGGCTGCTGGGCGAGGCGGGCAAGAAGGAACACGCTCTGGACCACCCGCGCTCCGGTGAGCTGGTGGCGCTCGCCGAGCCGGACTCCTGGTTCACCTACGACTACTGGCTCGATGACGCCCGCGCCCCGGACTTCGCCCGGCTCGTGGACATCCATCGCACGCCCGGCTACGACCCCGCCGAACTGTTCCTCGACCCCCACGACCCCTACGTCAAGGTGCGGGCGGCGGGCGCGGTGGCCCGCAAGAAGCTGGGCATGCGCTACCGGATGGCGGTCGTCCCGCTGGACCCGGCCCCGGTGCGCGGCAGCCACGGCAGGCTGCCCGAGTGTCCCGAGGACGGCCCGGTGCTGCTGTGCTCACGCCCCGGCGAGGTCAGGTCAGGTCAGGTCAGCGGGACCCTCGCCGCGACCGAGGTGAGACCGCTGCTGCTGCGGCTCGCCGGACTCACCTGACCCCCACCCCGCCCCCGGGTGCGCACTGCCGGTGGAAGACGGGCGGTCCGGGCGGTGTGCACCGCCCGGACCGCTCAGGACACCCGCCCGACAGCCCTGCTCACCGGGCAAGCCGGGCGGGCTCGCCCAGCCGGGTCAGCTTGCCCGGGTTGCGCACCACATAGATCCGCGCCACACGCCCGCCGGCCACCTCGACACTGATCGCGGTCGGCGCGCCGTCGAACTCGATACGGCCCGCCGGCGTGCCGTTGAGCCACACCGCCCGCGTCCCGTGCTCGTCGCCCACCTGCCGCACCCGGGCGAGCACCGGTGCCACGGCGGCCGCGCCGTGGATCGGCACGAGCGCGGCGGCCACCACCCCGCCCCCATCGGTGATCATCACGACGTCGGGTGCCATGACCTCCAGCAGGTCCTGCAGCCTGCCGGTGCGCAGCGCGGCCAAAAACCGCTCCACCACCGCCTCCTGCTCCGAGCGGCTCACCCGCACCCGGGGCCGGCGGGCCGCCACGTGCTCACGCGAGCGTTTCGCGATCTGCCGCACCGCGGCCGCCGACTTCCCGACAGCCTCGGCGATCTCCGCATACGGCAGGTCGAAGACCTCACGCAGCACGAACACGGCCCGCTCGGTGGGAGCGAGTGTCTCGAGCACCGTCAGCATCGCGATCGACACGCTCTCCGCGAGCTCGACGTCCTCCGCCACATCGGGGCTGGTCAGCAGCGGCTCCGGGAGCCACTGCCCCACATAGTCCTCACGGCTGCGCGACAGGCTCCGCAGCCGGTTGAGGGACTGGCGGGTGACGGCCCGCACCAGATACGCCCGCGGCTCGCGCACCAGACTGCGGTCGACGTCGGCCCAGCGCAGCCAGGTCTCCTGCAGCACGTCCTCGGCGTCGGCCGCGGAGCCGAGCATCTCGTAGGCCACGGTGAACAGCAGCGCCCGGTGGGCGACGAACGGATCATCGGTCATGGCGTCATGAGTCACACCGATCATGTTGTCAGCCGGCGTCCGACACCTGAGGGCGCTTCACGGCCAACGGGACCTGGCACGCCTCGGAATAGCCCTGCGAGGTGATGCCGTGCGCGGTGTTCACCCGGGTCGACAGGTTCGCGAAACCGATGAACACCGTCAGCTCGACCAGACCCGCCGCACCGAGCTGCTTGAGCAGACTCGCCGACAGCTCGTCGGTGACGGTCGGCGGGGTGTTGGTCATCGCCTCGGAGTACTCCATCACCTCGCGCTCCAGCGGAGTGAACACCTCCGAATCGCGCCAGTTGGGCACCTGGCTGGCCTTGTCCAGATCGAGGTTCTGGTTCAGCGCGGCAAAATAGTTGATGTCCAGGCACCAGCTGCAGCCGACCTGCGCCGCCACCGCCATGTGCGAGAACGTCTTCAGGCTCTCGTCGACCTGGTCCCACGCGGCCACCTTCGCCGAGAACTCCAGATTCGACGTGGCGACGGCCGGCTGGTTGAAGACGACCTCGACCGGCTCCGGCACGGAACCGAGCTGTCGGGCCAGCGCCTCGGCCATCTCGGCGGGCAGCTCGGCCTTGGGGATACGCGGGGCCATGGTGTTCTCCTTCTCGAAAGGCCTTGCGGCCTGGTTGTCATGAAGACACCGCCGCACGCACGAGTGTGACAACCACCCCCGTACGCCGGCGGGCATGCCTGCGCCGCGGCCGAACAGCTCGCTTCAGAGCGCCGGGAACTTCAACAGCTCACCCGCACTGTCGCTCTGGGTGTTGCTGGTGACGTAGATGCCGCCCCGTCTGCTAAAGGGCTGTCCCGTAAGTGGGCGGGGTGAGCAACAGTCCCAGAGCGAAGGGACTGTCTCACGTGGCTGATCCCCGAAGGGCTTGTTGCCACTCGTCCATGACATCGCGGGACTCGTCCAGGGCGGGATCGCGGCTTCTGCCGGCTGCGTAGGCAGGGGACCGGTCTGCGTGGAGCGGTACATGGGCGCAGTACCAGGCCCGCTTGGCGCCTGCTTGTTCCGCGTCCGTGCCGGTCCGTAGGTAGTCGAGCAGTGCGGTCATGACTCGGCGGCGCCCGAAGGCGTAGACCGCGGGTTCGACGAACCAGCGGCAGAAGCTGGGGTCTGGGTCGTAGACGGCTGCGGTCAGCAACGGGGCGAAGAACTCCTCAGGCAGGTGGGCGCGTTCGAGCAGTGACTTGCGCGCCGCATGAGCCAGGTGCCGTGCGCGGCGGGCTTCCGGCACATCGGCCGCATCCCCGAGATCCATCAGCCGCGCCACCTCAGTGGCACATGACAAGAAGGTGCGCGCGACGGGGGTTGGTGTGTTCTTCGTCAGTCATGGCGGCATTTTGGACCTGCTCAGGCCGAGACGGCACGGAGGCGGTGGCTGCTTCTGACCGAGTGGAACGATCATGTGGTGGCTGGTGTGATCACGGCGTCGGTGCCGTCTTGGATAGAGCCGTTCACCGGACTGACCTTGCGCTGCTTCGGCAAGCTGGTTGCCTCTGTGCGACGCGAGCAAGCCTCGGATCAGCAGCGCGGCCGGCCCTGGAGCCTGCCGCTGGAAGACCGCGTCCTGTTGGTAACGGCATACTGGCGAACGAACTTGACGATGCGACAGCTTGCTCTGCTGTTCGGGATCTCCAAGTCGGCCGCCGACCGGATCGTCGACCACATCAATCCGTTGCTGGCGCTCCGACAACTGCACACCAGGTCGTCATCGACGCTGACACCGGGCTGGTCGTCGTGGTCGGCCGCCCCTTGCCGGGAAACCGGCACGACGCTCGCGGCTGGGAGGAACCCGGGGCCAAGGAGGCTGTCGGGACCACGACGACCATCGCCGACGGCGGCTACCAGGGAACCGGACTCGTGATCCCGCACCGCCGCACCAAAGGCGAAGAATCCCCGGCCTGGAAAGAGGATCACAACCACTCCCACAAACGGACCGTGCCCGCATCGCGCACACCGTCGCGCGGATGAAGGGCTGGAAGATCCTCCGCGACTGCCGCCTCAAAGGCGACGGAGTACACCACGCCATGCTCGGCATCGCCCGCCTGCACAACCTCACCCTTGCCAGGTAGCCGAGCACCGTACGCACCGACCCCACGCCCAGGCTGCTCCACAGATCGTTTACGGGAGACCCCTCAGCCGCGACCGCAGGATCCCAGGGCTACCGTCGAAATCCCTACGGCAGCCCCGATTACCGGGAACTCACGAAGACCCCCACCGAGGTCCCTGGTCAGGGAGCGACCGAAGCGACCGAGGTTCCGGACGTCGGCGTTCCGGTCAGGTCGTCGTGGGCCAGGAGCGCAGTAGGTCCGCGATTCGGCGGGCGCCGCAGCCGGCCGGGTCGAGCAGCAGGTCGCGCAGGGCGGCCGCGTCCTCGCGGGTGGGCTTGACGGTGATGCCGGACGCTTCGAGGTACATGACTCCGGTGGCGGCGGCGACCGCCAGGTTCGAGTACTCCAGCCAGCGACAGCGCCCCAGGATGTGGACGAGGGTGGCGGCGCGCGCGTACGGCCCGTCGTACACGGGCTGGCCGAGCAGTTCGGCACGGTGCGCGGCGACGGCCGCGACCGGGACGCCGTAGTCGTCCGGCGCCGGGTCACCCGCCCCGGCGGCCTCGGCGACCTGCAGGATCCAGGGGACGTCGATGTGCAGTTCCATTACGCGGCGTGCGCCCCCGGCCCGCCGCGCCCGGCGGCGTTCTCGGCCTCGTCGAACAGCGCCTGGTGCTCGTCCAGGAAACCGCGGGCGGCCGCGAGGCCGCGGGCGCGCAGCCCGCTGACGTCGTCGAGCACGAGCCGCGCCAGATAGTCGCCGATGGGCAGGCCCATCTCCTTCGCGCGCGCCCTCGCGAGTTCGACGATCTCGTCGTCGACGCGGGCGCCCAGCTGTGTCTTGGCCATACCCACCACGGTAACAGGTGTTACCAGGGGCGAGCGGGCCTGGGACACGAGGAAGGGGCGACGCCGGTACGGACCGTCGTCACCCCTCCCCCATGCCCGTCCGGCGCGCTACGCGTCCCTGCGGCCCGGCAGGTACTGGTCCAGGACGACCGCGAGGAACTTGGTGTGGTCCGGCAGTCCGGACTCCCGCACCAGGTTGTCGATGATCGCCCGCTGCGCGCGGGTCGGCTTGTACTGCAGCTGTACGGGGCCGAGGCCACGCAGATCGGTGTCGTCGGGCTTGACCGTCACGGCGAACAGCTTGGACTGGAACTTGGGCGCCCGCCGGGCGTCCTCGACGACCTGGGCGATGCCCTTCTCCGCAGCCGCCTCCACGGCCATCAGCACGATCTGGGTGTGCGTGATGTCGGTCTGCTTGCGGTGCTTGCGGAAGCGCGCCGCGACGTTCTGGGACACGTAGAAGCCGACGGGCTTCGCGGTGTCCGCGTCGTTCAGCGGCTCGGGCTCCTGGACGGGCTCCCGCGCGGGCTGCGGAATCACCGTCGGCGCAGCGGCGGCCGGGGCGGGCATCGGGGTCACCGGGGCGACAGGCTGGGCCTGAGCGGGTGCCGGGGTGGCCCAGCCGGCGAGGGCGCTCGTGGAGCCACCACCACTGCCGCCGCTGAACAGATTGCCGACGCCCTCGTCGGACATGCTCTGCTCCTCGGTTTCCTCGTCCATGCGCTTCTTACCCTTGGGCGGGGTCATGCGGCAGCGTCCTTCCTCAGCTCGAGAGCCCGAGCGAACATCTCTTCCGTGAATCCTTCGTAGTCGGAGACGAGCCCTTCGACAGTCTCCGGAACGGACCGGTCGCCTTCCCTGCGGCGGTCGGCCAACTCCTGCACCAGCAGGCCCCGTTTGCGCACGAGGCGGGCCACCGACTCCGTGTGACCGATGAGGTGCTTGAACATGTGCGCGTCCTCGCCGAGCACCTTCTGCACCTGCTGCCGCACATCGGCGTGGATACCCGTGTATGTGCGTCCCGTGTCGAACAGCAGCACGCCGAGGAGTTCCAGGTGCGGGTTCAGCTGGCTGACGAACCGTACGTACGAGAACTCCAGGCCGATCTGTGCGAGACCGTCCTCCGCTCCCCCGTCGCTCTTGACGGGGATGACGAGCCAGCGCGCGGTCGACAGAGCCAGCCGCTGCAGCGACGGATTCTCGGGCGGAGTGTCCAGAATGATGATCTGGTACTCGTGGGCGATCGGCAGCAGGCACATCAGTAGCCGCAGGTAGGCGTGCGGGCCTTCCTTCGCGAGCAGCGTGTGGAAGAAGATGCCGAACTCGTCACCGAGGGCCGGTCCGCCCATGACGACGTCCAGGTTCTCCCGGACATTGCGCTGGGGCCTGAGCGCGGTGCCGGTGCGCAGCGACTCGAGGAGCGCCGCTCCCCCGTCGTTCCACTCGGCCCGCTTGTAGCCGAGCTCGCGCGCGATGTTGCCCTGCGCGTTGCAGTCGATGATGAGCGTCCGCAGACCGCTGCGCGCCGCCTTGCCCGCCGCGTTGGCCGAGACCGACGACTTGCCGACCCCGCCCTTGCCATTGCCGAACATGAAGATGTGCGACAGCGAGGCCCACGGGATCGGGGGCAGGTGCTGCTGGCTGTCAGGTGCCGCGAAGGGACTGGACATGGATCCTCTCAGTCTGATGCAGGCCCGGAGACGGGTTGAGGGATGGTGATGAACGGCGGAACGGGACGAGAGATGCCCGATTTGCCATGGCTTGCCCGACGGAAAGTTCTCTCAGAACGATCCTGCGCTCCGAAAGCGCCGATCCTGATGCCGAGTACCCCTCGAAACCCCGCTGTGAGGCCCGGCAGACCCCTCCGCGACCCGTTTCAGCAGGTCGGCGAAGGGTTCTTTGTTGGTGCTCAAGTCTGCTGTCTCGCACTGACCTTCGTCTGGCTGCCCACGGTGCAGTAAGCCGGACTGTCGACCAGTTCTCCAGTGGTGAACTTTGCAGCGAGCACATCTGATGCGTCAGCAGAACTGTTCACCTCCGGAGTAGTTGCGACACAAAGCGCTGCACACGCTATCAGGACGATCTTCTTGCCCGCACGGCAACACGCGCGGAGATGAGCAGGGAAGCCCGGATGCGGTTGGGTGGAGGGGCTGGGCTTCTCCTGTGCGCGCACGTCAGCGGGTGGTGGGGCATGGTCGCCGGTGAAGCAGCAAGCCACAACGCCAGCAGGCACGCAGTCAGTTACGCAGGCTCGCAGTCCGGTGGAGAAGCGGGTTGCCGTTCCGGCCCGCACTGCTGCTCATTACTCCACGTGGCCATCGGCCAGTTGAGCCGTGGGGCGTCAGGTCCGCTCTGGGATGCACAGGCCGGTTGCCAGGCTCGGGTTCGGGGCTGTCGGTGCGTCGACCAGTTGACAGGCCGACAGGCTTGCATACGGGCCCCTGTGTGACTTTGCGGGAATACCAGCCTCCATACGGGCCAGCATGCAGGCCCACGTGCCCGCCTGTCTTGTGATCGCCGATCCAGCGCATAGGCGTGCAGGTCAGTTTGCAAGCCTCTGTGTTGGCAGGGTGAGGGACAGGCCTGCCTGTCGGGGGATGTGCGGGTTGGTCACCCTGCGGGCAAGTACTCAGACTGCTAGGTAGGTGCGTATATCCACATGTGGGCTCGCCTGCATACTGGCTGGCGATTCGGCATGGCGAGTGATCTGACACCGCATTACGAGAGGAGCGGGCCTCCTGATCTGCACGTGTGCGTGCAGTGCCGCCTTTGCACGGGCGGAGAACTTCACAGCTCCGCCTACGATGGGGCTTGCCTCTGCACCAAGTGGACTGTGGGCCAGCGAGCCCGCTTGCATATCGGCCACCACATTTATTGTTCGGTGGGGCGACAGCTGCATAACCACACCTGCCTGGCTGGTGGTCTGCACCTCTGCTCGCAAATCTGCTGCCTTGTGCGCCAGATCGCAAGCGCTGAAGGAGACCTAGTCGCAGGTGATGTTCATCGCTATCGCCCAGGCCTTGACCTAGACAGTGCAGTTGGCAAAGACCACTGCGGTACAAGCTGCGTAGACGACAGCAGGTCTCCGGACCTTTACCATCGCCTAGACACACGTTTGTGTGCAAGCTTGTATCCATGTTTGCAGTGATGTTTGTTTTCCCAGGTCAGAGGCCATTTTTCAGCTTCAGTACATGAGAACCATACGACACTGAGAGTCCGAGAATCTGCAAGCCAGGGGAAGCATTTTCTAGCTCCCAAGATCGCTAACGTGTCTCGCCAAGGAGCACATCTGCTCGCCCTGACGCAAGAGATGGTGAGCAGAGCGTGCCGAGGAGGGCGACTCCACATTGTCCTCTCAATCATCTTGTTCAAGTCGATGGGCTGCTCAAAGGGGCACAGGCCATGTGCGCCTACATACGCACCCTCTGATACCTGTCACACGAATGCGCTTGCCTGCATCTGCCCTGCGGTCGTATCACCGACCTGAAGGTCAGAAGCAGTAATGAGTGGAGTATCGAAGCTGCGCACACCGGTGGCGGTCGCGCAGCCTGGCCAGTCCGCCACGTGCACCCAGGAACGTTCGTGGAGGTGGTCCGCCAGCGTTTTCCTCTGGGGGAGTGGGACGTCGCGGGCTTCCTACGATGCAACTTCAAAGTCGCTCCGGTGAGAGGTGGAGGGCGTCAGGCTTCGGGACCACCGGTTGCACTCGTGGCGCGTCCAGGCAGGTGGAACAGGACACAGGAATCGTGCTTGGGGGCCGTGCCATGACACCGGTGCTGTCCAGCTGTCTTTATCCGCGCACTGCTGCCACGTAGGGGCATCGCCGGGCTTCGACGACTTCCACCCGGCACTCCCGACCACGCCTCTGTTCCTGGCAAGTCGAGCCCGCTGCGGAACGATCGCACGGTCGTCGATCCGCCGGTCCGAGCGCACCATGCCCAGTCCGCATGCTGCGCCGAGGACGCCGGCCGCTCCGTTCTGGGGCAATGCGGCGCGCCGCATGCCGGTGGGGACAGGCAGCTCAGCCACGCTGAAATCTCGGCTGCGTGCCGAGCCGAGATGCTGTCGGTGCGTGCAGACTGTGCGTGTCGTCGACGGGCTGTCCGTGAGCTGTCACCGAGCACCTATTGAAGGCATGTGGCGTTGTCTCCGCCCTCGCAACGATCGGCATGCCTTGGGCACAGCGATCTCCTCTCCTCTTCGTCGAACAACGGCTTGGGGAGAACCAGCTGCGGGCGGCCCCTCCGGTGGGCGCCTGTTGCCCGCCATGCCTCTTCGCATCGCACGGTCGACCGCCGCACGCCTACGGACGGTTGCCAGCGCGGAGCGTTGCCATGAGCGCGTCCGGAGGGACGGGGGAGAGGGAGTGGTCGGGGAGGGCAGGCGGCCGTTGCAGGCGTGGCAGCCAAGCGCGCACGGCCCCTCCCGGTCCTTGCTTCACCTCGCCCGTGTCCCTTGCCGGGCCCCGGCGAAAAGCCCGGGGCGGCGCCAGTGGGAAGCAGTGAGGGCAATCGGGCAGAGCGTCCGTATCGGCAGACGTACGTACTCGGAACCGCGGCCCAACGACTCACTCGCGGGGGAGAGGTGACCTCCTCACGCGTTGCGGCTGGAGCCCTCGGCAAGAGTCCTTCGGGAGCTCTCCGGTCGCGGCCGCGTCGAGCGGCTCGTCGCCACAGACAGGCACGGTTCCCGGAGAGCAGGCACAGCCGCTCTTCTCGGCCTCGGCGCTCAGGGCTTCTCAGAGAAGTCGTTGAAATCCGTACTGTTTGACGCTGTCGACCGGATTTCTTTCAGCAGCTCGAGCGGATCGGGGTCTGCGGCCGCGAGCACGGCGGGCAGGGCGAAGTGCGGCTGCGAGATCTGGTGGGGGACCTGTGGAGTGGGGGAGGTGGTACGCACGGTCGCCAGGAACACTCTGGACGCCGGGCCCACGACCCGCGGCTCCGGCTCGCTCCCGACCTGTGTCACAGGCGTCGGAGGGCGGTAGGGCGGCCGTTCGGGAGGGATCGCCTGGGACACCGGCCGTCCCGCGATCGGCAGTTCGGAGTCCAGGGCTTCCCACATGCGGTCCGTGTCCTCGAACGGCGGGGGCAATGGACGCCTCTCCTCAATGCCCTGAGCGCCTGGCCGACCCATGGGACGTCGGGCCAGGCCCGCCGTTCCCACAAGCCCGTCTTGCAGCCAGCGTGGCGGCCGCGCGCTGGACCTCTGGACCCGACGCATCGAGGGCGTGCACCAGATCGCTGTCGTAGCGGAGCAGTCCACGGGCATGCTCTTCGACGGCGCGCAGTCGTGCGCTGGGCAGCCGGCCTCCCCGCTCCCGTCGCTGATGATGCAGTCGGTGCTCCTCGGCGGCCCGGGCCGCGGCACGGCGGGCACGGCGCTCGGTCTCGGCGCGCTGCTCGGGCGTGGAGGGCGGTGGGAGTTGGCGCGCGGTGCGGTGCCAGTAGGCGGCGGTCTGTGAGGTCTGGCGGACGACGCGGTCCGCGCGGGGCGGTTCGGGCCAGAACTGCAGGAGGTAGCTGTCGACTTGAGGCTCCTCGGGCATTCTCGTGTCGAGCTTGCGGGCCTCGTCCATGCCTTGGGCGCAGTACCTCAGCCGGTAGTCGGCCTGGGCGAGGCCGAGGTTCCACGTGGCTTCTCCCGCCCACTGCACCAGGCTGGTGTACTCCGATACCGGGCGGAAGGACACCTCGACCACGTCCTGCCAGACGGGGGCCAGGGGAGGGGCTTCGTCGTGGACCTCCACTGCGAAGCCGACGTTGCCCGTGTGCGGTCCTGTGACGGGCCAGAGAGCGCCTGGCGCGGCCGCACCGCACAATCCTCCCTCTGGCCCGCGAACGCCTCTGAAAGGCCCGTAGGCAGGCCGTCCGGGGCGCTCTCGACGTAGATCTGGCTGTAGTGAACGTGGACTTCGCCTGTGACCGGCCTGCGCACAGCAGTCTCCCTCGGGAGCCGACGGGCTGGTGGAACCTGGACGGACGGGCCGTCACATACGTCGCATCCTGCCCGACGGCACTGACGACCGCTGCGGTCGCAGAGGGAGTCGGCCACGGCCTGGCACGCGGGCTCGCGTTCGGGCGTGGCTTCGTCCCGGAGCGCAGCCCAAGCGATGCCCGGCGGAGCGACTCAACCAGTCCAGTAGCTGGTCGCTCTTGAGTCGCTTCGGTCGAGAATCAGAAAATCGCAGGTCAAAGGCCATCAACAGACCAAAACAGCGACTGAAGCGACTGAAGCCTTCTATCTATGACACGCACACGCGCGCACAAATGTCTTCATAGTTCCGACCTTCCGTCGCTACGGTCGCTACTGCCCCTCGTGGCAACGCTCCGACCTGGTGTTTCTTCAAGCGACTGAGGCCAGCTACCGAACAGCCATGGTCGCTGTTTCTTCGGTAGCTGGCCCCGGTCGCGCTGATTCTGGCCCTGCGCCACGGATTTTCTTCGGTCGCTCGCAGCTTTTCGGTAGCTGTCAGCTCTTCGGTAGCTCTATGCCGAGTTCGCGCATCGCATCCGAGGGCGGGCCGCCCTCGGAGCGCTCGGTCTTGTATCCCTTGACCCCTGTGCCCAGTGTCCGCGGGTCGACGGCTTCCGAGGGCGCGGCCGAGGCGTACAGGCCCCGCGGCTGCTGGTCCCTGTCGTGAGGGAGGAGCCAGAACACGCGGCGCAGGAACGTGCCCGAGGCACGGGAGGAGCGGGCCTCGGGGGAGAGGGTGGCGTAGCCGACCATCCTGCCGTCGCGGTGGTAGGCGGGCTTGCCACGGCGTGTGGGGAGGCGGTCCAGGCTCTGGCGGACGTAGTCCAGGTCGTCGATGTCCTCGAGCCAGACCAGGTCCTGCTCGTGGGCGATCTGACTGGGTTCGATCAGAGAGCTCATGCCGTCGCTTCCTCCGCCTCGGCGTTCAGCCCGATGCCCGGATAGTACTTCCGCTGGTTCGACAAGATCATTTGCTTGGGGGACGAGAGGCCGACGCTCTCGCGCACTCTGGCCGCGAAAGCGCGGGACGATACGGGGTTGGCGCCCTCCAGCGAGCACCACTGCTTGTAGGACGTGTAGAGCTGCGCCTGTTCCGCACGCATGGCCGGGCCCAGAGTGCAGCACTCCGTCAGGAAGCGGCCGGTGTGGTCCTCGGTCTCCGCGTAGGCGGTCGTGGCCGTACGGACCTGCTGGGGGCCTGTGAGGTCCTTCTCGCCGTTGAGGTAGCGCCGGGCGCCGGTGATGAGCCAGTGCAGGATCCCCGGGCCTTCTTCGGTGACCAGGACGTCGGCGAGGTTGTCGACCTTGCGGTGGTCGGCGACGACACGCTCGAAGGGGATCAGCTTCATGCGGCGCCAGAACGCGTAGCCGCCGGTGTTCACCTCGGGGCGGTGGTTGCCCAGCAGCCACAGCTTGTGGGTGGGGGTGAAGGAGAAGAAGTCCTGCCGCATCCGGCGGGCCTTGATGCGGTCGCCGCCGGTGAGCAGCTTGACGCGGGCCTCGTCGAAGCGGTCGCCGGGCTTGAGTTCGGAGCAGACGATGATGCGCCGGCCGTGCAGCTCCGCCAGGTCGGTGGGGTGGCCCTCGAAGGGCTTGGCCATGAGGAAGCCGGGCGGTGCCGCATCCGCGTAGTCGCCCAAGAGCTTCACCATGACGTCCAGCAGGACGCTCTTGCCGTTCTTTCCCTGCCCGTACAGGAACGGCATGATCTGCCCGCCGACGTCACCGGTGATGGAGTAACCCAGCAGCAGATGCAGGAAGTCGATCATCTCCTGGCCATCGGCTTCCTCGCCGAACGTGTCCTGCAGGAAGCGCTGCCAGCGCGGTGCGTTCATCGCGCGGGGCGCGAGGGCGGTGGAGCGGGAGTGCAGGTGCTTCTCCGGGTCCGGGCTCTGCAGCATGCCGGTGCGCAGGTCCACGACGCCGTCCGGGGTGCACAGCGCGTACGGGTCCGCGTCCAGCATCGAGGCGTTGAGGACCATGCCGGGCGCCGACTTGGCCTGCATCAGCATGGCCTTCATGCCTGAGGTCGACAGGGCGCGGCGGCGGTGGCGGCGCAGTGTGGTGGACGTCTGACGGCCGCTGGGGTCCTCTTCGGCGAGTGCCTCGGCCATCTCACCGGCGGCCCACAGGACGGCGTCGTCCTCGTCGATCTCCCAGCGGAAGCCCGACCAGCGGTACCACCCGAGCCCGGGGACGTGCCGGAAGTCGCGTCCGTAGAGGTGGACGAACAGCTTGGCGTTGCCGCGGTCGCTCAGGGAGTCGGGCAGCAGCCCCTGGGACGTGGCCGCCGTGGAGGCGGGCGTCGGTGAGGTCTGCGTCTGGGCGGGCAGCGCGGGCGGGTTGAGGATCTGCTGGGCGATGGCCGCCGGGTCGAACAGCCCGTCGCCGGGGTAGTTGTGGTTCACGGGCGGTCGTCTTTCAGGACGAGGGGGCGTCGCATGCCTGCGGCGAGGCCGGCGCGGATGACGGAGGCACAGCGGCGCTGCTGTCCGGGGCGGGCGTGTTCGGAGGCCTCCAGGAGCACGGTCTCGGCGGCATGCTGGTCCAGATGCCCGGCGGCGACCAGGCCGCCGGTGGTGAAGGCCGCCCGGTTGAGCTTCTCCGTGAAGGAGGCGCCCTCGGGCGTGGCCCGGCATTCGGCGATCGTGGCGAGCGCGGCCGCCAGGATGCGGGTGGCGCTGTCCCGGCCCGCCCCTGCGGCGATGACGGCCTGACGGGCCCGGAACGGGGTGGGGTGGCCCGTGCTCTGCCGCGGCAGACTGGCGCTCTGGTGGCCGGTGCGGATCAGTTCGGTCTCCAGCCAGCCGGGCAGCGGCGCCGGAGTGGCGCTGCCCGGCAGGACCTCGTAACGGCCGCTGCCGGTGACCGTGTTGGGCGCCACGATGTAGCCGCCCTGGGCGCGGACGTCCACCTGCCAGGCCAGGGCGCGGCGCGGGCTCGACCCGGTGGAGCACAACCAGGTCTGGCCCGGTGCGGTCCGGTACCAGACGTGCAGCCCGCCGCTGGGGGTGCGCACACGCAGGGTGCCCGTGTCGAGTGCGGGGTCCGCTTCCTGGCGCAGCGCGGCGAGCAGGGCCAGGCTGTGAAAGCCGTGCTGCAGGCCGTTGAGGCTCACGTGGTCGCCGATGGGGATGCCGGGGAGCAGCCGCTCCCGCTGGGGGAGTGGTGTCTCGTGGGCATCGATGTCGAGGACGAGCAGGCCGGCCGCTCCGCAGGCGACGCCCACGCCGAACCGCGGCTGGGACTTCCACCAGTCGCGGATGCGGTCGCTGTCGTCGGTCGCTGCGTGGAAGCCGTGGCACCAGCGACCGTGCGCGATGCACTCGCAGGTGGCGGGGGAGTGCGCGGAACCCTGACAGCGGGCGCAGTTGGCCGCGGGGGTCTTGCGTCCGGGAGCCAGCGGGAGGACCGGCCAGCCGCGCGCCGCGCACGCGAGCGCCGTCCGCAGTGAGTTCGCCGGGGACTGGGTCGCTGCGTCAGCTACTGAGTGACTGGGGGGAAATCCCAGCTCATCGAGCATGTAACGACCTTTCCAGCGACCGAAGCGACTCAACATGGGAATGTGTTGTGCGCACAGGCTAACGCCTGTCGGAAGCTGGTTCGGGAGACTCGGCCGCAACGGGTGTGTTGGGGGGCCGCAGGTGTGGTCTTGCGTCGCTTGGGTCGCTCATCGCGGCGTGTGTCGCAACACGGGGCGAGACTTCAGCGACCGAAGCGACTCTTTCTCTCAAACGTCGCCGCGGGCAAGGCGGCGCGCCCGAGCGACGGTCGGCAACTTCATGGCGCGACGTGCGCGGGGCCGGAGGTGCGTGTCCTCGGCCGGGTTTTCTGCCGTACTCCGGGGTGGCCCCGACGCTGCGGCCGTACGGGTTGTGCCCCCCGCGAGCTCGTTTCAGCCAATTATACCTACGCGAAGGTTTCAATGGCCGTCCGGCCGCCCACCGGCCCGTCAGTCCCGCGCCGGGGCCGGGGCCATGGGCAGTACGGTCGCGAGGATCTCCTCCACGCGCTCGGTGATGTCCTGACGGTCGTTCAGCACGCCGGAGATGTGCTGGGCACCGAAGAACGCGGAGACGATGACGCGGGCCAGCACCTCGGGGTCGGTCCCGGCGGGCACTTCTCCGGCCTCCACCGCCTCGCGCAGCGCCGCGGTGACCATGGACTGATGGCCCACGTACGGGACCGGAATGTCGATGCCGATGTACGCCCGCTCGATCTGCAGCCGCGCGCCGGCCTGGATCGTGACGTTGTCCCGGAAGGCGCGCGCGGTGCGCATCAGGAGCTGCTGGACGGTGCTCACGGGGGAGAGGGCCTCGGCCTTGACCGCCGTGGCGATGGAGTCGAGGTAGGTGTAGAAGTCGTTGGCGACCGCCTGGGCGAGCGCCTCCTTGTTGGCGAAATGGAAGTAGACCGCGCCCTTGGTCATGCCTGCCAGCTCGGCGACGTCCTGGACGGTCACCGGCGGGAAGCCGCGGTCCGCGAAGGCCTGGGCCGCGGCGGCCAGGACGACCCCCCGGGTGCGCACGGCCCGCTCCTGCTTGAGCTCCTTCGCGGGGCGTCCGCGGGTGCCGGTCGACGCCTTGGCTGACGTCCTTGTCGGCCGGGCAGTGTCCATCGGGCTTCCTCGCTCCTGTACCTGACTCAAGGTGCCGGACTGGACACTCCTTGAAATATACCTGCGTGAAGGTATTGTAACGCCTCCTGGAGCTGAAGGAGTCAGGATGTGCTGGGGGGGCGACTCCGAGACGCCCGCCGACACCCCGGCGGCGACCGACACCCTGATCCACCTACACGCGGGACGACCTGGCCCGCATCACCGGCCTCACCCCGGACATGCTGCGCTGGTTCGAGGACGAGGGGCTGATCGACCTCGCCTCCGACGTCCCGCCGAGCGCGTCTACCACCCGGCCCTTCTGCGCTGGCTGGAGTTCCTCAACCACCTGCGCAGCACGGGCGCTGCCCGACACCCGGTACGTGCAGATGCGCCATGTCGAGGTCGTGCCGCGCGTCTACCGTCGGTACCGCGCCCGGCGCGAGGAGACCATCTTCGACGTGGTGCGCACCTCGCGGACGAGGTCGTCGGCTTCCAGGCCCTCCACTCGCTCGCCAGTACCGAGCCGGGCGTGATGTGCGTGTCGGGCTTCAACGCCGACCCCGCCACGTACCTGGAGGCCTTCACCTCCCCGCGCTACCAGCAGATCGTGCGCGAGGCCGGGGACACCTACATCACCGGCGGCGACAACGGCCTCTACACGCACATCTACGAGCGCGTCACGAACTGACGCACCGTCCGCCCCGCGGGCGGACCACCGAAACGATCACGTCGGCGGGACAACCCGGCCCAGGGAGTGCGATGACACAGGGCCGCGGCCGGGCCCCATCCCTCCCACGTGATCCCACCGGCCCCGGAGCGGTCATCGGTCGCCCCGGGGCCGGTGAACCGGCGCGCGCCGGGGACAGCCGAACACGCGGGCCCTGATGGTGGAACCGGTCAGGCACAGGGACCTTAAAAGTCCCCGGCCACGCGGCCGTGCGGGTTCGACTCCCGCTCAGGGCACCCGCCCCGGCACCTTCTGGGGTCCCCTTCTGGGGCCCGGTACGGACTTGACCGGACGTCAGGAAGCCACGGCCTTCGCCGTCCCGCCGCGTTGCGAGCGCGGCGTCTTCTGGCCCACGCGCCCGGGCGCGATGGTGCGCGGATCCACGGCCTCGCCGGGAGCCCCGACCTCGTACGGACCCGCCGGGTCGTTGGGACGGTCGTGGGGCAGCAGGAAGAAGGTGCGCCGCTCGAAGAGGCCGCTGTCGGGGTCCCTGCCCGCGTCCGGCAGCAGGTTGACGTAGCCGATCATGCGTCCGTCGCGCTCGTACCGCGGCTTGCCGCGGCGGCGGGTCGATTTGTCGAGGGCCTGGCGGACGTAGTCGAGGTGCTCCATGTCCTCCAGCCACACCACGGCTTCCTCATGGGCGAGCTGGCTGTCCTGCAGCATCGAACTCATGGCCGCAGACCCTCCTGAATGTCTTCGGTAGCACCGTGTGTGGTGGTCGCACCACTGCTTGTCTGCCCCCGTGAGCGGCGGGTCGCCGGGCCGCTCGGCTCATCCTACGGCCAGGGGACTGGAGCGCCCATGGAGTCGGGGGACCTCACCGGGCCTCGCGCGGGCCCGTTGGCTCGTTCCTGATGTCCGACCGCAGGGCCAGTCCCGGGTAGAGCTTGCGGTCGTTGTTCTTGATCATTTCGGCGGGTGAGGCCAGCCCGAGCTCCTGACGGATGCGGCTGGCGAAGGCCCTGCTGGACGCGGCCCGGATGCTCTCCTCCGCGCACCAGCGGCAGTACGTCTCGTAGAGCAGCTTCTGCTCGACGCGCAGGTCGGGATGGGGTCGCCCCGCCTCGCCGGTGAGACAGCACTCGCCGATGAAACGGCCGATGTGGTCCTCGGTCGTCTCGTACGCGGCCGTGGCCAGCCGCACGGCGGCCGGGCCCTGCAACGGGTCGCGGGTGGTCAGATAGTGGCGGGCGCCCTCGATGAGCCAGTGCAGGATGCCGGGGCCCTCGTCGCGGACGAGCTCCACCGCGAGATTGTCGATCTTTCGCTCGTTCGGAACGACCCGGTCGAAGGGGATGAGCCGCATCCGGCGCCAGAACGCGTGGCCGCCGGTGCCCACCTCGGGGCGGTGGTTGCCCAGCAGCCACAGCTTGTGGGTGGGGGTGAAGCTGAAGAAGTCCTGCCGCATCCGGCGGGCGGTGATCTTGTCGCCGCCGGTGAGGAGCTTGACGCGGGCCTCGTTGAACTTGTCGTTGGGCTTGAGCTCGCTGCACACCACGATCCGGCGGCCGTGCAGCTCGGTCAGCTCGGTGGAGTGCTCGGTGAACTTGCCCTTCTCCATGAGGAATCCGGGCGGCGCCGCGTTCGCGTACTCGCCGAGGATCTGGGTCATCACGTCGAGCAGCACGGACTTGCCGTTGGCGCCGGAGCCGTAGAGGAACGGCAGGATCTGGGCGCCGACGTCGCCGGTGATCGAGTAGCCGAGCAGGACGTGCAGGAACCGGGTCGTCTCCCGGCCCTTCTCGTCGTCGCCGAAGGTGTCGCGCAGGAAGCTGTGCCAGCGCGGGATCGGCATCCGCTGCGGGGCGACCGTCGTGGCGCGCGAATGCATGTCGGTGAGCGGGTCGGGCTTGTGCAGTCCGCCGGTGCGCAGGTCGACGACGCCGGCGGGGGTGCACAGGGCGTAGATGTCGCCGTCGAGGACATCGGGGTCGAGGCTGAGACTCGGGGCCGCCTGCGCCTGGTGCAGCAGTGCCTTCATCCCGGCGGTGGACTGGGTACGCCTGCGGTGCTGGGCCAGTTCACGCGGGCTGAAGACGGCCCGCGGATCCGTGTCCGGCATCTGCTCGGCCATGTCACCGGCCGCCCACAGCGCGGTCTTCTCGCCTCCGGTGCGCCGCCAGCGGTACTGGTCCCAGCTGTACCAGCCGAGGCCCTCGACGTGCCGGAAGCGGTCGCTGTAGAGGCGGGCGAAGAGCTTGGCGTTGGCCCGGTCGGTCAGCTCGTCGGGCAGCAGCCCGCCGGGGGCTGGGGCCGGCTCCGGCACCGTGCGCTGCGCGGGCAATCCGTCGGCTCCACCGGGCAGTTCGAGGTCGAGGCTCTGCTGCTGGCTCTGCCCTCTGATCTGCTCGGCGGCGGCGACGGGGTCGAACCGGGGCTGCTCGGCGTGTCCGGCGCTGCTCATGCGTGTCCTCGGGGGTGGAACGGGCGCCGGGCGCCTGCGGACAGAGCGCGCTCCGCGCGGCCCGCGTGGAAGCCTCCGGGGGTCGGGGTGTGCGTCGGCCGGCCTGCCTGCGCACATCGGTGTGCGCGGGATTCGGGACCGGCAGCCCCCCGGGGGTGCCATGAGCTTGTCGCAGCCTGGCGCGCCAATGATCGTCCTCGTCGAGCGTTCGGTCGTGCTTGTCGGCCCCGCTCGTGACGAACTTCCTGGTCCAGGAGGGACGTCTGCCTCGCCGCGGGACTGAAGGGACTGAAGTTCGAGTAGTGCAACCCGGAGACTAGCGCACACACTTCTCCCACGGCAGAGGTCTTTGCCTGTACGAAATCTCTGGTCCCGTCAGTCCCGTGAGGAGGGGGCCGCGCCGCTGCCGTCCTGCTGCGCCGCGGAAGCCAGGAAAACACCTGGCCTGCGCTGCCCCGGCCGTCCCCGGTCCCGTCGCGGGATTCGGTCCCTTCGGTCCCGTCCTGCATAAGCCCAGCTCAGACGGGTGCCGTTGGCTTCCACGGGACTGACGGGACCCAACCTTCTCCTTATGACCTACGTACGTACAGGGGACTAGGTCCAGTATGCGCGTGCGCATACGCGCGCACGCACGCAGAAGGAACAAGGGAGTTCGGTCCCGTCAGTCCCGTCGTGCCGGTCGCAAGACCCGGCGACACGGCCCGGACCTGGGATTTCCTGTGAACGGGACGGAACTCCGGGAACGGGACCGAAGCGGGCGCCGCCTCACCGCCCGGACCGGGTCTCCAGCGCGCCTCAAGTCACCGACGAGCGCACCCCGAGAGGCATGGTGTCCTCGCGGCGTCCCGGACCGGAGCACCGCGCTCACTGGTGCGGAACGGCGATGCCCGCGGCCCGCAGATTCGCCTCCACCAGAGCGTTCAGCCGGGCGATCGACGGTGACCGGTCCTCGCGGTGGTGGTTGACCATCCCGTACCGGGACGCGACGTCGGACTGGTCACGGAACTCCGCCGGTACGGCCAGCAGGTCCCGGTTGGAAAGGAGTTTCCCGGCCAGCGCGGACGCCAGCTCCTCGAGCCGCGGATCGTCCGGGTCCCAGGACCGTGCCTCCCAGCCGCGCTTGGTCAGCTCCACCGACTCGGGATCGTCGAGCGAGTGCTCGAGCTGGCTCAGGAACCTGTCGAAGATCTCCGGGATCAGAGCCCGCGCCAGCACCAGGGCCTCCCGCTGGGTGGCCACGTAGTCGGGGCCGAAACCGAGCGCGGCGAGCCGGTCCAGGACCGCGCACGCCCGGTCGGGGAGCAGGGCCCGGTCGCCGTGGTCGAGGCGGTCCAGCCGGTCGCGGCGCGCGACCAGGTCGTCGATCCGCTCGGTGAGCCTGCGGTGGACGTCGTCCAACGTGGCCGCGAACGTCGTCGGGTCGGTGTCGAGCAGATCTCCGATCTCGGCCAGCGGCACCCCCGCCGCGGCCAGCGTCCGCACCTGGACCAGCCGGTACAACTCGCCCGAACGGTAACGGCGGTAGCCCGAACCGTCCCGCTCCGGCTCGGCGATCAGACCGAGCCGGTGATAGTGGCGCACCGTCTTGATCGTCACCCCGGCGAACGACGCCGCCTGACCGATCGTGAGCCCTTCCGCCATGCGTTCGGCACACCTTCCTGAGCGTGGGCGACCGCGGTTCCCGGACGATCACGCGGCCGAGAATACGCGTACGCCCCGCCGCCCTTGACCTTGACCCTGGGTCAACCTTGCAGGCTCTTCACAGGGCCGGGCGAATCGGACATGCAGCCACAGGGGCTGCCATGCGCACCGGCACCGGGAACAGGAGACCGGCATGGACGTCACCAGTGGCTTCCGCGACACGGGACTGCGTCGGCTGCACGACGTGCTGGCCCGGCACGTCGAGTCCGGGAGAATCCCCGGACTCGTCGCCCTGATGAGCCGGGGCGGCCGGACGCACGTCGAAACGCTCGGAACCATGCGCCCCGACGGCGGCCCGCCGATGCTCCGCGACACCATCTTCCGGATGGCGTCCACGTCCAAACCCGTCACCACGGCCGCCGCGATGATCCTGCTCGACGAGTGCCGGCTGCGGCTGGACGACCCGGTCGACCCGTGGCTGCCCGAACTCGCCGACCGGCAGGTGCTCACGGACCCCGACGGCCCCCTGGACGACACCGTCCCGGCCGAGCGGCCCATCACCGTACGGGACCTGCTCACCTCGACGTTCGGGCTCGGCGTGGACTTCGACTCGATGGCCGCCCCGATCCGGGCCGCGACCGTGGAGCGGCTCGACTACAGCGTGGCGTCCGGGCCGGCCCCCGAACCGGACGAGTGGATGCGGCGCCTCGGCGAACTGCCGCTGCAGTACCAGCCCGGAACGCGGTGGCAGTACGACCTCGCCAACGAGGTGCTCGGTGTGCTGGTCGCCCGGGTCGCCGGACGGCCGCTGGAGGACTTCCTGCGCGAACGCGTCCTCGATCCGCTGGGGATGAAGGACACCGCCTTCCACGTTCCCGCCGACAAGATCGACCGGCTGCCGCCCCTGTACGGGCCCGATCCGGTCAGCGGCGAGTTCGCCGTCTGGGACGAGGCGGAGGGAGGACGGGCCGCCACGCCTCCCGCGTTCCAGGGTGCCGGCGGCGGGCTCGTCTCCACCGTCGACGACTACCATGCCTTCTTCCGGATGCTGCTCGACCACGGGAGCCACGGCGGTGAACGAATCCTGTCCCGGGCCGCCGTCGAGATGATGACCACCAACCGCCTGACCCCCGCGCACCTGGCCGCCCGTGACGCCATGTTCGCCAGGGTCGCGCACGTGTCCTCCGGTCAGGGCGCCGACGGCGGCTGGGGCTTCGGCATGGCCGTGCGCACCCGGCCCGACTACGCGCCCGTCGGCCAGTTCGGCTGGTTCGGCGGCACCGGCACCACCGCGTACGCGGACCGCACCCACCAGGTCACCGGCGTCCTGCTCACCCAGGTCGGCCTGTCCACCGCGGACTCGGCGCGGGTCATGACCGACTTCTGGACCATGCTCTATCAGGCCGTCGACTGACCCCGATCGGGCCGCCGCACCGCCCCGGGTGCGGCGGCCCGGCCCGCGACACACCCACATCGCCGATCGTCACCAGTTGATGGACGGTCGATACTTTGACAGGTATCATCAAAATTGACATGGTTACCGTGTGTCGGATCCAGGTGACGAGCGGGAACTCGCGGAAGCGGTCGAGGCGTTGAAGGCCGCGGAGGAGCGGGTCGCCGCCGCGTTGCGCGCCTTTCTGGCTCGCGACCCCGTCACGGGGCGTCCGGTGCACGGCCGGATCGGCCGGGCCGCGGACATCACCGGCTGGGGCCAGCAGAGGGTCAAGGAGACCGTGACACCCGAACTGGCCGAGCGGCGCCGGGCCCAGCGCGACGACGGGAAAGAGGCCCGGCGATGAGCGACTTCGACGCGATCGACTCCCTGCTCGCCTCCGTCGCACCCGAGGCGGACCTGCCCGAAATCGCCGCCCGGCGCGCCCTGCGCGAGCAGGCAGGACTGTCCAAGGCGCAGGTGGCCAGGGCCCTGGGCGTCAGCCCCTCCACCGTGGGCGGCTGGGAGACGGGCCGACGGGACCCGTCCGGCGAGGTCCGCACCAAGTACGCCTATCTCCTCGACGGTCTCGCCGCGAAATTCGCTCCGGAACCCGCGGAACCCGAGCAGGCCGACGACGACCCGCCCGCAGTGGAGGACGCCGACCACGCCGACACCGACGACCACGCCGACACGGTCGACGCCGACGACGTCGAAGTGCTGGGCGTCCCGGAACCGTGCGTGCTGTGCGGCAACCCGGCCAAGGAGCGGGTGGCGGGCTTTCCGCAGCACCTCGACCCGGCCGACTGCCGTCCCGGGACGCCCGCGACGCCCGTCGCGGCCGAGGAGGCCGCGCCCGTACGGACCCGGCCGGGGACCCGGCCGGAGCCCGCGCGGCCGTCCGAGAAGGCCCCCCGGGACGCCCGCACGGCCCGCACGGCCGACCGGCCCAGGACGCCCACCCGCCGCGCCTTCCAGCCCTCCGACGAACCGGCCGACCGCATCGGCCGGGCGGTCCAGGACGCCCTCGCCGAGCACCGGGGGGACGTCGAGGCGGCGACGGCCGCGCTGGTGAAGAAGGCGATCCCCGACGCGATGGCCCTCCTGGACGCCACCCGCATCGGCGGCCGCTACGAGGTGATCGCGCATCCCTGGATGCCCGACATCCTCAAGAAGCAGTCCTCCCACGGCGCCGACCGGATCTGGGAGGCCCGCCCCAAGTGGACCCGGACCGAACTGCCGCCCGGCGAGCACGAGGTGACCGCCCTCGACATCAACGGCGCCTACCTGTCCGCCCTCAAGACGCATCTGCCGCTGGGACAGCTGGAGCACTCCTCGGGCGGCGTCGGCCACGACCGCCGCCGGGCCGGCGTCCACCTGATCACCCCGCCGCACTGGGACCACGAGGACGTCCTGCCCAACCCCGTCGGGCAGCGCGACGAGCCGGGACCGCTCTGGGTCACCGAGCCCACCCTGCGCCTGCTGCAGCGCCTGTCGGGACCGAAGTACGGGCTGTGCGAGCCGCCCGAGATCCACGAGTCGTACACCTCGGGCGCGACCGAGGGCCTCCTGGAGAAGTTCCGCGTCGCCCTCAAGGACGCCCGCGACACGGCGATCGCCGACGACGACGAGGTGACCCTGGAGTACGTGAAGGCCATGTACTCCAAGTTCGTCTCCACGATGGGGGAGTCGAACTACAACCGGGAGCTGTACCGCCCCGACTGGATGCACCTGATCCGCTCGCAGGCCTTCGCCAACCTCTGGATGAAGGCCCTCAAGGCCCACGACGAGGGCCTCACCGTCGTCCGCGCCATGGGCACCGACGAACTCCACCTGATCGGCGACTGGCGCCGCGTCTTCCCCGAGGGCCGCGGCGTCGCCGAGGTCAAGGTGAAGGACGTCTACACGGCGGGCACCGCGGACGGCCAGCACACCCACCCCGGAGAGGGAGAGTAAGTGCCCGACAGGAACCTCGAGTTCGGCAAGTTCGGTGCCCGCGGCATCAAGGGGTACGAGGCCGCCGCCCGCCAGCTCGACGCACTGGCCGGCTTCATCGCCACCCCGGTCACCCAGCGCCGCGGCATGCTGGCCCGCCTGAACTACCTCACCCGCTCCGAGCGGGCGAGGGCCGCGGCCAGGGCGGCCGGCCTCACCGTCACCGACCGGACCCTCAAGCGCTGGGCCGACGGCAGGGCGACCCCGTCGAAGAAGAGCCTGGCCCAGCTGGAGACCGCCTACCGTCAGGTGCGCCGCCAGAACGTCACCCGGCACCTCCTGCAACGCCTCAACCGGGACGGCCGCGGTACCCGCGTCGAGTTCCACCCGCTCAACCAGTCCGGCGTCCCGCGCCCCCGCCAGCGGGACGTGTCCTTCCGCAGCCTGAACGTGCGCCAGTGGGACCGCATGGTCCAGGCGTGGGCGGCCGGCGACGAGGAGGCCATGGACGCGGCCTGGTTCGACGGCATCACCGCCGACCTGGGCTCCGACTACGGCTCCTACGAGTACGTCATGAACATCGGCTTCGCCGCCTGACGGGCACGGCCGCCGCGGCACCGGCCGCGTCGACTCCCGCTCCAGCTCTCGACGAGCGGCATGCCCCACGCTTGCGTCCACGCCCCCGGCGCACGGCAGCAGCACGCGTGGCGGGAGTCCGACGGACGAGGGGAACGCGATGCCGCAGAGGCCGGACGCCACGGCGACCGACATCCAGGACGTGGTGCGCACGTCGTACCGGACACGGCGGCCGCGCGTGCTGCTGGTCACCGGCGGCCCGGGCTGCGGCAGAACGACCCTGCTCGACCTCCTGGCACGACGGACCGACGCCGCGGGCGGACATGTGCTCCGGGCCGCCGCGCGACCGCACGCGAGACCCTGGCAGGTCCTGCGTGAACTGACCCGGGGCCGGGCGGAGTTCGCCCGCAGCCTCGCGCTCGCCGAGGACCGCGCCTGGCACCCGGACACCGCTGCCGCCGCGTTCCGCGCCGACCTGGACACGCTCGCGGGAAGCGGCCCGGTCCTGCTGTGCGTCGACGACGTCCGGCGGGCGGACCCGCAGTCCCTCGCCCAGCTGCGCGCCCTCGCCCGGCGCATGCCCGCGGGACCCGTCGTGCTGGTGGCCACCGCGGCCGGGCACGACACCCGTTGGGAGGACCTGTTCACGCTGCCGGTCCTGCGCCGCCCGTACGTGGAATGCGCGCGCCTGGCCCTGCTGACCACCGCGGACGTGGAACGGATCCTGCGCGAGGAACGGCACGTCGACGGGCCGGACGTTCCCCGGGCCGCCGCCCGCCTGCACCGGCTCAGCGGCGGCAACCCCGGGCTGCTGCGGGCGCTTCTCGCGGAGAACGCCGCGTTCCAGCACCCTTCCTGCGACGGCCCGTTCGCTCGCGCCGTCGGCGACTGCCTGCACGACAGCGGTCCCGAGGCGGTAGCGGTCGCCCGCGCCCTCGCCGTCCTCGGCGACCGGCCGCTCAACGCCTCCCTCCTGGAGGCCATGGTGGACGGCGCGGCGCCCGCGGCGCTGGCCGGCCTCGCCGCGCTGCGCGGCAGCGGACTCCTCGACGGTCTGGGCCGCAGAGAGCCCGCCGTGCGCGCGGCGGCCCTCGCCGGTCACGACCTGAGGTCACGGACGCGGCAGTGGTGGCGGGCCGCACACGCGCTGCGCGCCGTGCGCGCCACCCCGTCCGAGGTCGCCGCCCCGCTGCTCGCACTGATGGCGGACGATCCCGGCGCACGCCCGCGGGACCGGGACCTGGAACTGATGGCGTGTGTCGCGCGGGATCTGTTCGAGCAGGCGCACGGGCTGCGGGAGGGCGGGGACGGCGCCCGCGGCATCACGCTTCACCAGGCGGCCCGGCGGCTGGCACAGTGCGCGGGAGCCGCGGCGGCCCGGGAGCCCAGGACGCCGCGGGAGCCGAAGGCGCTGCGCGGCCAGGGATCGGGGACGCCGGGCATCGCACACGCCCGCGCCGTCGAACTGGCCGGTTGAGCACACACCGGCCCGAGCCCCGGGCCGGCCCGAAAGGGTCAGGCGGAGTCCTGCTGCGGCTCCTCGTACGCGTCGGTGATCTTCGACTCGACCTCTGCGAACACCGTCGCGCCCCGGTCGACGGAGAGGTCGATCGTCGTGAGCACGGACGACAGCACGACATTGGGCAGGAAGTGGCGCAGCAGTACCGACGTCCGGTGGTCGAGGTCCGCGTAGCTGCTGACGGCCTGGGACATCGAGTGCACGCCCGCGTACGCACCGACCAGGAGCTCGGCCGTCTCCGCCGGCACGACGTGCGGCAGCAACTCACCCTGTGTCTTGGCCGCTTCCAGCAGATCGGTCGTCCCGACGCTCCAGTCCTTGAAGAAGGCTCCGCGGTTGAGCTCGGTCGCCTGCTGGTCCATGGCGAGCCGGACGCCCGCTCGTACCAGCGGGTCGTGCTGGAGCCGGTAGGTCTGCAGCAGCACCGTGTCGGCGAGTTCCTGCATCCTGCACGCGCGCTGGGGAACGGAGCCCATGCGGCGGCCCTGGGCGTCCATCACGCCGTACGCCAGCTCCGCCTTCGACTGGAAGTGGAAGTACAGCGCGCCCTTCGTCACCCCTGCGGTGCGCAGGATGTCGGTGATCGTGGCGGCCTGGTACCCGCGCTCCTCGAACACTGTCGCGGCGGCGGACAGGATGTTCCGTCGCGTGCGGACGGCGCGGTCCTGCTTGGCCATGTGATCCCCCACCTTCAGATCGAGTGCCGGGGAGGTCCCGTCGAAAAAAACCGTCAAGTTCGTATCTTAGCTGCTTCGTCGACGGCTCAGCAGTCATGAGAGAGATCTCGTTGTCATGGTTCTCCTCTCAAGGCGGCCCGCCGGGGCGGAGATTGAGGCCCCGGACCGTTAAAAGTCCGTAAAAACGGCCCGGATGGTTTGTTTTGTGATCACGAAATTGCGCACGCCCCATCTCTCTGAGCTGCAACTCTGCAGTTTTGAGGCGTTTGCGGCTTCTGGAGGTGAGTGCTCATCTCCGTTGACAAACCGTCCGGCCTGTTTTTTACTTTCGCCCAAGAAGAAAAGCGCTCCGGCTGGGAGCAGCAGGCGAACGGGGAGACCTCGTGGACATCGACGTACTCGGCACACTCGCCGTACGGGAGCATGGCGTCTCGGTCACCCCGAGCGCGCCCAAACCCCGCCAGGTACTCGCTCTGCTCGCGTTGAACGTCAACCAGGTGGTTCCGGTCAGCGTGCTGACGGAGGAACTCTGGGGCGTGCAGCCGCCGCGCAGTGCCCGCCCCACCCTGCAGACCTACGTCCTGCAACTGCGCGAGCTCATCGGCGCCGCCCTGGCATGCTCCGGCGACAGCGAGCAGCGCAGTGCCAAGGACGTCCTGATGACCGTCCCCGGCGGCTACCTCCTCAGGAGCGTCGAAGGCACCAGCGACGTCAAGGAGTTCGAGCGGCTCGCCGGGGCCGGCTACCGCGCCATGGACGGCGAGGACTACCCGGAAGCCGCCCGTCGGCTGCGCGACGCCCTCGCCCTGTGGACCGGATCGGCGCTGGCCGACATCCAGGCGGGCGTCCATCTGGAGCCTCAGATCAAAAGACTCGAGGAGAGCCGGCTGTGCGCGCTCGACCAGCGCATCGAGGCCGACCTCCGGCTCGGCCGGCACCGCGGGCTGCTCGCCGAACTGACCGTGCTCGTCAGCCGGTACCCCACCCACGAGAACCTCTGCGGCCAGTACATGCTGGCCCTGCACCGCTCCGGTCGCCGCGGCGAAGCCCTCAGCGCCTACCAGCGGCTGCGCACGACCCTGGTGCGCACCCTGGGCCTCGAACCGTCGGCACCTCTCGTCAAACTGCAGCGCGCCATCCTGGTCTCCGGCCCGGAGACCGCCGCCGCACCCGGCACCCTCGCCGAGCGCGCCGGGACGGTCGCCGCCGGACTCACCCGGGCGGGCTGAGGGGCCACGACGCGGCCGCGGCCGGACTCGCCCGGGCGGTTCTTCCGCCGGGACTCCAAGGGCGCTCCAGACGAGCCGCCCAGCATGCACAGCACCTGTGCGCATCAGCCGCGCACTTCGGAGGAGGGGCCTCATGTCGCAGCGGTGCGGGCGCTCCGCCCGGCACACCGTGTCCGTGGCCGCTCCCGCGTCGGTCGTCTACGGCCTGCTCGCCGACGCGCCCCGCTGGCCGCTGTTCCTGCCGTCCTGCGTCCACGCCGAACGCCTGGACGCGGACGCCCGCACGGACCGGCTGACGGTGTGGACCGCCGCGGACGGCCACGTGCGCCGCGCACAGGTGCGGCGCACCCTGCGGCCCGCCGAGCGCACGGTCGACTTCGAGGAGACCACCGCGGGACCGGCCGCCGGACCGGGCCCCGGGACGGTGGGCACCTGGAGCGTCGAACCCGAACACCCGCGGGGCGACGGGCGGTCGGCACTCACCCTGCACTGCGCATGGCCGTGCCCGGCGCCCGACGAGGACCCGCTCGCCCCGGCACGCCTGGTGCGCCGCCGGCTCGCCCAGGTCCGCGACGCGGCCGAACGGTGGGACACGCTCGACGAGTCGCTGCTGTCCTTCACGAACAGCACCCGCGTCGAAGGCCCGCCCGAACTCGTCTACGACCTCCTGTACCGCGCCGAGGACTGGGCCGACCTCCTCCCGCACGTCGACGGGGCCCGGGTCCGCGAGGAGCGGCCGGGAGTCCAGCACGTCGCCCTCGACCTCGGCGACCCGCTCACCGGAGAGCCGGCCACCGCCACGTCCGTACGCCTGTGCTTCCCGCACGCCGGCCGCATCGTCCACAAGGCGAGCGCCGGCCGGGGACCGATCGCCGCGCACAGCGGCGAGTGGTCCCTCGAACCCGACGCCTCCGGGCTCACCGTGACCAGCACCCACCACGTGCTGCTGCGGCCCGCGGCCGACGCGAGCGCGGCCCGCCTGCGCGTGCGGGAGTGGCTCACCGGCACCGACCGGGAAACGCTCGACCTGATCAAGTGGCACGCGGAAAGTCCCGTACCGCGACTGAGATGACATCCACCGAGGACGAGGGGAGGCCGACGATGGTCCGTACGCCGTCGCCCCGGGCCACCGGACGGCAGCCGCGGGACGCGGCGCCGCACGCGCCGCGCCTCGAGGCGCTGCTCGGCGACCCCGACGACCCGGCCAACCCCTACGGCCGCGCCGCGCTCGCCTCGGCGCGGCGCGAGCAGAATCCTTTGGCCCACGACGACGTCCTGGCCCGGGCGGTGCCCTGGAGCGACGGCCCGCGCGCCGACGCCGACCGGCTCGTCCGCGTCCTGCGCCCCCTGCTGCGCCGCGACCTCGGCCTCGGTCACGCCTGGGCGACCCGGCTGCTGGGCGGCGCCCGGCCCCGCCCGGACGACGGCACCGGCGCGCTGCTCGGGCCCGCGGCGCTGGTCGCGGCGACCGGCGGGGTGCTGTACACCACGGTCCGTCTGGTCGACGTCCTCGCGCCCCACGAACCGGCCGCGCGCCAGTGGCAGTCGGCCCTCGCCGCCGTCTTCGCCGACCTGCTGGCCTGCGAGTGCCTGACCGCGGTCGCCCTGCGCGGCACGCACCCCGACGACCGCGCGGACGCGCTGCCCGTCGCCGTGGCCGGATACCTCGTCCCCCATCTCGTCGGCGATCTGCTGGACGACCTCGAACTGGTGCTGCACGAGACCGGGTTCGGCCCCGACAGCACCGAACGCCGGGCCCTGGCGGCGCTCCAGGCGCACCGGCCCGCGGCGGGTGTCGACTGGACCGCCGCGGCGGCACACCAGGCCCGGCTGGTGCGCCTGATGCCCGAGACCGCGCCCGCCGCCCCGGACGAGGCCGGGATCGCCGGGCTGTTCCGGCTGGACCGTCCCGCACCGGACACCGGCGCCCGTACCACCGGCGCCCGCTGGGCCCGCGCCCTCACGTCCGCCCTGACCGGCACGGCCGGCACGGACGCTCATCGCGCGGCCGTCGAGGGGGACGACCCGGCGCGGGCCGCGCTCGCGCGCACCGTGCGCCGCCTGGCCGTGGAGCAGCGCGCGGTGCACCGCGCCTGCGCGACCGCCGAACTCGCGGGCCCGGCGCACCCGGCGGCCCGCGCCCTGGCCGACCGCTCCGCCACCGTCCTGCTCGCCGGGGCCGCCCTGGGAGTGGCGCGGGCCGCCGCGCGGGCCGGTGACCCCTTCCTCGGCCGCCCCGACTGGATCCTGCTCGCGCTGGAACGCGTCGCGCACCGCCTGGGCATCCCCCTGCCCGGCCACCCGGCCACGCCGCGCACCCGCGTCTGGACGGAACTGGCCGAGCGGACCCGGCGGGGCGTCGACTGCGACGCCCGCGCCACGAAGCTGCTGTGGTGAGGCACGAGTGAACCGGGAGACAGAGATGACCGCGCACCCGCTCGTGGCGCCGCCCGTGCACCTGCCGGGCCCCGACGCCCCCTGGGACGACGTGCACGAACGGGCCCGCGCCACCGGCCGGGTCGTGGTGCACACCACCTGGGGCGAGTGGCTGTACGCCGCCCTCCTCGACCCGGAGCTGCGCGGACTGCTCGGGCGCGACTGGCCGCGGTACCGGCAGACGCCCGCCGCGGCGGACCGGTTCACCTTCGCCGTGTCGCGCATGGTCATCAAGTACACGGCCGCCGCCGTCCTGGAGGCCGCCCCGGCCGACCTCGACATCGCCTACCAGCCCGGCGGCCGGCCCGTGCTGCGCGGGTTCGGCGAGGAACTCCATCTGAGCCTCGCCCACACCGAGGAACTCGTCGTCGTCGCCGTCAGCGGCAGCGGGCCCGTCGGCGTCGACACCGAATCCGTCGACCGGGAGGCCTCCTACGCCCTGCTGCGGGCCCAGGTGTGCACGCCCGAGGAGGCCAAGGAACTCGACGCGCTGCCCGAGGACGAACGCCGGCTGCGTTTCCTGCGGCTGTGGACGCTCAAGGAGGCGTACACCAAGGCGCTCGGACACGGTATGCGGCGCCGCTTCAACGCCGTGGGCTTCACCTGGGACGCCGAGGGCCGCGCCGTACTCGCCGAGCCCTCCGCCGCCGCACCCGGCTGGTCCTTCGCCACCCACCTGGTCGGCGACCGCTACCTGGTCAGCGAGGCGCACCGCGACGGCCCGCTGGAGATCCGCTCTCGGCACACTCCGGGCGAACAGGTGGGACCGGCCGTCCCGCCCGCGCCGACCGTAGAGTCCGCGGGGCCGGGACACCCCGCCGGACGATGAGGCCCCGCCGGAGCACACGCCCCTCGTCCCCGCACGGCGCGGCGGACCGCGCCCACCGACGACGCGAACAGGAGGGCAGGGAGCGGGGCCACCGCGCGGCCGTGCCCGTGGCGCCCGCAGCCCGGAGCAGCGCATGAGCAGCCATCAGCCGCACGCGGACACCGTGCCCGTCGTGCTCCACGAGCCTGACGGTACGTCAGCCGCGGCGCCGGTCCTGTTCGAGCTCTGCGAACTCCTCGACACGGCACAGGCCGAGGCGGTCGCCGCCCGTCTGGCGCTGCGGCACCGCACCTGCGCGGTGACCCTCGACGACGACGGCACCGGCCGTCACCTGCTGCGCCTGACCCCGGACCGCACCGCACCCGGGGCCGCGCGGCCGGACGCCACCGAGGAACTGCTGGCCGATCTGCTGCAGCCGCCGGACGTCGAGACGATCCCGGTGACCGGGCACCAGCGCGACCTGCTGACCGCGGCCCTCACCGGACAGGACGGCCCGGGCCGGCACATCGAGCAGCTCTGCTGGACCTGGTCGGGACCGCTCGACGTCCCGCTGTTCACGGAGTCCTGGCAGTCCGTCGCCGAGCGAGAGGCCGTGCTGCGCGCCGCGTTCGACTGGACCGCGGCGCCCCGGCTGGTCATCCACGACCACGCCTCCGTCGAGATCGCCCGGCACGGCGCCGCCGGTGTCGGCTGGAGCGAGCTCCAGCGCCGGGACCGGGAGCGGGAGTTCGCCCTGCACCGGCCCGGACTGCTGCGCCTCGCCCTGCTCGACGGCCCGCCCGCCGTCCGGCCGACGACGCACGTGCTCATGAGCTACCACCGCGCCCTGCTCGACGAGCGCGGCGCCTCCCTGCTGGTGCGCGAGTTCTACCGCGCCTACCTCGCCGGCGGCTCGGTGCCCGGCGGCGAGCGACGGCCCGACATCCGCGACCACGCCGCGTGGGTCGCGGGCCTGGCGCCGGACGGCGCACGGCAGTTCTGGGCGGGAGCCGGTCCGCCCCGCCACGCGGCGGTGAGTCCGGGCCGCCCCGGCGGCACCACCCACCAGGGCGGCACCGGCCGGGTCCAGCGCCGGCTGCGGCCCCACCACACGGCACGGCTGCGCGCCTGGGCCGCGCTCCAGGGCGCGGGGGAGAGCAGCGTGCTGCACGCGGTCTGGGCCCTGCTGCTGTACCGCGCGGCGGGCGCGCGGGGGGCCGCGCCGGTCAGCTTCGACGTGCACTTCTCCGGCCGGGACCTGGCGCTGCGGGACGCCGCCGCCGTGCCGGGACTGCTGGGCAGCGCCCTGCCGATGACGGTGACCGTCGACCCCGCCGTCCCGGTGGAGGAGCTGTTGTGGCAGGTCCGGGACGCCGCGCTCGACCTGAGCTCGTACGCCTGGGTCTCCGGCGACCGGGTTCGGCGGTGGAGCGGGCGGGAGCACGATCCGCGGCTGACCGACACGCTCGTACGGTTCGACGCCCGGCCCGAGCTGCCGCCCGCGCTGCTGTCCGAACTCGCCGCCCGCGACATCGAGGTGGACGCCCCGCGCGGGGCCGGCGGGGGCACCAGCCTGCCGGTGACGCTCGTCGCCCAGCACGACGGCTCGGACGGACTGCTGCTGACGGCGACGCACGACCGCGCCGAACTCTCCGACGCCGACGCCGCGCAGACCCTGTCGCAGTGCGTGCACCTGCTGCGCAGCCTGTCCGACCGGCCGGGCCCGGCCGGCACCGTGGGGGAGGTCCTCGCGCTGCTGGAGAGTTCCGGGGTGCCGCGCGCCGCACGGCACTCCCGCACGGCGCCGGACACCGCCCCCCGGGTCCTGCGCGGCGGGGGGCCGGGGGCGGACGTCATCTGCCTGGTCACGGTCCCCGGGGTGGTGCCCGGTGTGTACGAGGCGCTGGTCCGCGCCTACGACGGGCCCGAGCACGTCGTGTCCCTGGGCCCCGTCGGGCCGACGGCCACGTTGCCCGCGGCCGTGACGCGGCTGCTGGGCCCGCGCGGCCGGCTGGTGGTGTGCGGAAGCGGGCCCGCCGCCTCCGTCGCGTACGCGCTCGGCCGCGCCGCCGCGGCGGGGACCGGCGCGGTGACGTCCGTGGTGATGACGGGCGTCGGGGACGCGGAGAGCAGCGCGAGCGCACTGGCCCGCGCTCTGGTCCGGCTGCGGGAACGGTACGGCTGACGTCGCCGCGGCCCGTGTCCCCGCGCGGGCCGCTCCAGCGGTACGAGAGCGGACGTCGAGCCGGGTCGTGGACGCTGGCCCCACCGCCGGAGGAGGGGCCATGGGCGATGCGAACCACGGCATGCTCGGCATCCGCGTCGAGAGGGGCCGCGCCAGTGACGAGGAACTCGCCGTGCTCACGGTCGTCCTGCTCACCCTGCGCGCGCGGGCGCGGGCGGAGCGCGCCGAGGGGCGACCGCGCCCCCGCCGCCGGCGTCTGCGGCTCGACGACTACCAGGCACCGCACAGCTGGCGATGACCCGCCGGGTACGGCCGCGGTCCGCCGTGCCCGACCCGGACCCGTCCCGCAGGAGAACGACACCGATCCAGGAGGCGTCCACCATGACCAGCGAGCCGCGGACCACGTGGCACGAGGCATCCGCCGGTGCCACGGCCGACGTACTCGCCGGAGTGACCGGGGAACTCGCCGCCGTGCTGCGGGTGGAGCCCGCGCGGATCGACCCGCACCGGCGCTTCCAGGCGTTCGGCCTCGACTCCATCCGCACCGCCGAACTGGTGGCGGCCGTCAACGCCCGCTTCGGCACCGGTGTCATGGCCGCCGCGCTCTACGACCACCCGACACCGGACGCCCTGGCCCGCCACGTACGGACCCTGCTGCCGGCACCGCGCGCCGCGCGCACGGAGTCCGAGGTGCGCGCCACCCTGCGCGCACAGCTCGCGGACATCCTGCGCTGCGACCCGCGCGACATCGACCCGGCCGTCCCCTTCCCCCAGCTCGGCCTCGACTCCCTGCTCGCCGGTGAGTTCGTGGCCCGCGTCAACGACGCCTTCGGTCTCTGCGAGCGGCCCGCCACGCTGTACGACCACCGCGACCTCGCGGCGATGGCCGCGCACATCGCGGGCGTCCCGGCCGGCGCCGGACCGGCCGCCCCCCGGCCGGTGGACGCCGCCGTCCCGCCGGCCCCGCCCGCCCTCACCCCGGACGAGGTGACCGCGCTGCTCGACGCCGTGCGCGCCGACATGCTCACCGTCGACGAGGCCACCGCCCTGCTGGCGTCCCGGTCCGCCTGACCCCGCCCGGACAAGGATCCCCATGGACACCAGGGAGATACTCACCCGGTTCAAGAGCGGCACGCTGGCCCGGGAACAGGCGGTGACACTGCTGACCGCCCACCCCGGTGCCACGGACGGGGAACCCGCCCCGGCGCCGCGACCGGACCCCGCACCCGCACCCGCACCCGCACCCGACAGCACCGTGCCGGTCCCGGACGCGTACGCGATCACCGCCGTCCACGGGCGGTTCCCGTACGCGGACGACCTCGACGCCTACTGGCGCACCGCCCTGGACGGCGGTGCCGAGCGGCGGTCCGCGTCCTCGCCGGACCCCGAACGGTTCGACGCGGCCTTCTTCGGGATCGACCCGGACACCGCCGCCCGACTCGCCCCGCAGGAGCGGGTGTTGCTGGAGACGGTCTGGCGGACCCTGGAGGACGCCGGACACGTCGGCGCCCGCCTCGACGCCCTCATCACGGCCGACGGCGAGCCCCGCTCGGTCGGCGTGTACCTCGCCCACGGCCCGCTCGGTGCCGCCTGCGGCGGGGCCCTGCCGGGCCGCCTCTGCGACCTGCTCGGCCTGCGCGGACCGGGCCACTGCGTCGACACCGGAGCCTCGTCCTTCCTCGCCGCCCTGCACCTCGCGACCGCGGCGCTGCGCACCGGAGACTGCGCCGCGGCGCTGGTCGCCGCCGTCGACGCGGCCTGCGCGGGCGCCGTGCTCGTACGGCCCCTCGCCGCGGCGCGGGCGGCCGGGGACACGGTCCACGCGGTCGTCCGCGGCGGCGCCCTCGCGCACGCGGGACGCGCCGCCGACGCCGACGCCCGGCTCGCCCGGCGGGCCCGGGCCGCGGCGGACCTCGGCACCGCGGACATCGCCGTGTGCGAGACACCGGTCGAATCCGGCGCCGCCGGTGCCGCCACCGGCTTCGAGGCCCTCTGCCGTGCTGTCCTCCAGATCGGCCGCGGCACCCTCCTGCCGGCGCCCGGCCGGACGGCGCCGGCCGCCTGGCCGCGTCCTCGCGACCCGCAGGGACACCCGCTGCCCCGCCGCGCCTCCGTCGCCGTACGCGGGGAGCACGGCGCCGCGGCCCACGTGATCCTGGAGGAGCCGCCCGAGCACCGACCCGAGGCCCGCGGCACCGCCGCGGCACCGGGACGGCCCGAACTGATCCTGCTGTCGGCGCCCACACCGCGGCATCTGGCGGCCACCGCACGGCGGTTCGCCGACCGGCTCGGCGCGCCCGCCGACGCCCTTCCCGCGCTCGCCGATCTCGCCACGGAACTGCGCATCGGCCGCGCCGCCCTGCCCTGCCGCCTCGCCCTGATCGTGCGCACGACGGGCGAACTCGCCAAAGAGCTCAGGGAGTTCGCCGACGGGACCGCTCCCGAGCCCAGCGCTGACCTGCGGGGGAGCGGCGCGAGCGGACTCCTCGACCCGGAGCTGCCCGAGACCGCGCACTACCTCGCGGCCCTGCGCCGGGGCGGCCGCCTCGCGGCGCTGGCCCGGCTCTGGCTCGCCGGGGTCGACGTGACCCGCGGCGAGGAGACCCACGGCCGCCCCGCCGTGCCCCTGCCCGGCTCCGCGATGCTGCCCGGCCCGGCGGACGCCGTGCCCGCGACCAGTGACGGCGCGGCCCGATGACCCTGACCGCGACCGAGCGGCCGTACGCCGCCGCGCCCGCCGGGACCAGCGCGCCCGTGAAGATCTGGCTGTGCCCGAACGAGGACCTCCCGCCGGACCTGGCGAGCGTCCTGGCGAAGAACTGGCTCGACGAGGAGGAACGGCGCACAGCCGGCCAGTTCCTCTTCGAACGCGACCGCCGGCAGTACCTCGTCGCCCACACCCTGGTCCGGCGGGCACTGGCGCTGGAGGCCGGACTCGCCGAGGCGGAGCTGGTGATCTGGCGTTCCCCGCGCGGGCGTCCCTTCCTGCGGCCGCTTCCCGGCGGACTGCCGCGCGGCGGCGGCCACCTGGACTTCAACCTGTCGCACGCCAACGGCTACAACCTGCTCGGCATCGTGCGCCGGCACCGGGTCGGCGTGGACGTCGAACTCCTCGGCCGGGACGCGCAGGCCCTCGGCACCGTCGCGTCCACCTTCGCGGCCGAGGAGCGGGAGTGGGTCGCCCGCGCCGCGCCGGGCCGCGACCGGGACCGCCGGGTGCTGCGGCTGTGGACCCTCAAGGAGGCCTACTCCAAGGCGCGGGGCCTCGGACTCGGGCTGCCCTTCGACGAATTCGCCTTCACCCTCGCCGACGGCAGCGGCGTGACCGGCTTCCGCCCGCCGCCCGGCGACCCCTTCGCCCGCTGGCGGTTCCTGGAACTGGAGCCGGTCCCCGACGTGCTGGTCGCGATCGCCGTTCCCGCCGACACCGGCGGCGACGACGAGCCGGCCGCCCTGCAACTCCACCACGGCTTCCCCTGGGCCCGCGATGCCCCGCACCACATCGACCTGCCCGAGCCGCTGGGTCCGGGCGCCTCCTGACCGCGGCCCCGGTCAGGGCGCGTGGACTTCGGCTAGAAGGCCGCTAGAGGAAAACGCGTCGGACGACGGACCCCGCTAGCGTGCTGGGCGGCCCGGTTTTCGGACGCCGGAGGAACTCGGACCAGGAACTCGATGAGGGTGGAGGACGCCGTGCAGATCAAGATTCTCGGTCCGTTGAGCGCCGAGGTGGACGGCACCTCGATCGTCCCGACGGCCGGCAAGCCCCGGCAGATCCTGTCGCTCATGGCCCTGTACCCGGGCCGCGTCATGCCCGTGCCCACGCTCATGGAGGAGCTGTGGGACACCGCGCTGCCGGCGAGCGCGCTCACGACGCTCCAGACCTACATCCTGCAACTGCGCCGCAAGCTCGGCACGGCCATGGGCCCCGGCGCCCCGGCCGGCGTCCGGGACGTCCTCGCCACCCGCCACGGCGGCTACCTGCTGCAGATCGCCGAGGACTGCGTCGACGTCTACCGGTACGAGAAGCTGGCGCGCGAGGGCCAGGCCGCCTTCGCCACCGGGGACAACGAAGTGGCCGCCGCCCGCTTCCGGTCCGCACTCGACCTGTGGTCCGGTGCCCCCCTCGTGGACGTGAAGGCCGGACCGGTCCTGGACATCGAGGTCCGAAGACTGCGGGAGAGCCGGCTGGTCACCGTGGAGCGCCGCATCGACGCCGACCTGCGGCTCGGCCGGCACGCCGAACTCATCGCCGAACTCACCGATCTGACGGTGCGTCATCCGCATCACGAGGGCCTGCACTCCCAGTCCATGCTGGCCCTGTACCGCTCGGGACGGCAGGCCTCCGCCCTCGCCGCCTACCGCCGGCTGCAACGCGCCCTGGTCGAGGAACTCGGCGTCGAGCCGTCCCCGCAACTGCAGCGCATGCACCAGGCGATGCTCGCGGTCGACCCGCAGCTGGACGTCCTGGCGGGACCGCGCAACGGCTCGACCTTCGACCTGTTCGCGGCCTGAGCGGCCACCCGAACCCGCCCCCCCTGCTCCCGGGAACCACGAACCCCCGGCCCCGACGGGCCGGGGGTTCGGCGTGTCATGGCCAGTCGTCGTCGGACGTCGTGTGCCGCGGAGCCCCCCGGGAGGTGCCTCCGCCCCGGAGCACGTCGCGGTGCACAGGAATCGAATACGTCATGGGCGACCCCCGAAAGGCTGGACGAGGCGCGGGCGCAGGCGCCGGCCGACGGTGCTGGAGATCCTGCCCTGATCCGCTGGACCTCCGCTGGACCTCCGCTGGAGAAACGCGTGAACCCGGACCGAGGGCCGGGGCACGGCCATGGCAAACGTTTGCCCGGCTGTTGCCCGCCGCTCTACGCTCGACGCGGTCATGACGACACCGGCCGTTCGCGGCCCACAGCCCGCCGCTGGGCCCGTGTTCCCGGAGGGAAGCCGCTTATGCTCCGACAGCCCGCGTTCGGCCAACGCCTGAGGAAGATGCGCCTCGCGCAGGGGCTCTCCCAGACCGCCCTGGCCGGCGACGGCATGTCCACCGGCTATCTCTCCCGCCTGGAGTCGGGCGCCCGCCAGCCCACGGACCGGGCCGTCGCCCACCTCGCCGCCCGACTCGGCGTGCAGCCGGCGGACTTCGAGGAACCCGCGGGCGGCTCCCTGGCCAACGCGCTCACCCTCGCCGCCTCCACCGGGGCCGACGACGCCATGGACACCCTGCGCGACGCGCTGGCCGCCGAGGCGCACGAGTCACCGGTGCTGCGCTGGCAGACCCTGTGGCAACTGGCCCGCCATCGCAGGCTCCAGGGCGACCACGCGGCGGAGCGGGCGTACCTGGACGACCTGGTCGCCCTCGGCGACGAGGTCGACCTTCCCGCCCTGCGCGTACGGGGCCTGAACCGGCTCGCACGCTGCCTGCGCACGCTCGGCGAGATCTCCGCGGCCCTCGACGCCGCCGTCACCGCCCACCGCCTCGCCCGGGAGCACTCCCTGGGCGTGGAGGACCGGGCCGGTGTGCTCCTCGCCCTCGTATCGGTGGAGGCCGAGGCGGGCCGGCTCCCGGACGCCCGCGCGCACGCCGACGAACTCACCGCCCTCGTCGAGGGCCGCACGGACACCCTGTGGGCGGAGGCCGTATGGACCGCGGCCTCCGTACGCACCCGCCAGGGCGACCACCAGGGCGCGCAGGCGCACTTGGAACAGGCCCTCGACCGGTTCCCCAGCAGCGAGGACCTGGTGCTGTGGCTGCGGCTGCGGCTGAGCGCGGGACGGCTGTACCTGCTGAAGACGCCCGCCGACCCCGAGGCCGCCGAACGATGCGCGGCGGCCGCCGGACAGGCCCTCTCCTTCGTCGGCACCGACGGACTGCGCCAGCAGCTCACCGCGCTCAAGGCCGACATCGCCTTCCGGACCGAGCGGTACGACGAGGCCCGCGTCCTGCTCGCCGACCTGGAGGCGCAGCCCCTGCGGATGTCCTACGTCGACCAGGTCAGGCTCGACGTCCTGCGCCACCAACTGCGCGTCATGGCAGGTGACATGACCGGCGTGGACGGCTTGCGCACGCTCGCCGAGCAGGCCCAGGCCGACGCCATGATCGACCTCGCCGCCGAGATCTGGCGCATCCTCGCCAAGACGCTCTCCGCGCTCCAGCACGGTTCGACCTCCTCTGCAGCACCGGCCGCCACGCTGGGCGGTCAGGCAGCATCCACGTAGACGGAGGGACATCCATGAAGAACTCCCGTAGGACCGCGGGCGCCGCCGCGGCCGCCGCGCTGGCCACCGGTCTCGTCCTCGCGGGCGCGGCGTCGGCCACCGCCGCACCCCAGTGCATCTCCTCGCCCACGCAGCTGGAGCAGAGCCTCCAGCAGGCCGTCGCCCTGGAGCGGGCCGCCGACACGGGTGAGCTGGCGCCCACGTCCGTCGGCAGGATGTGATGACCGGCACCGAGGACGGCGCGGGCACCTCCTGGTGTCCGAGCGGCGTCGCCGACGCACCGGAGTCCGTGCTGCTGGGAGTGCGCTCCGGCGCGGACGGTCAGGTGGCCTACCTGGCCGAACCCGTACCGGCCGCCACCGCGCTCGGCATGGTGCCCGCGGACATCGAGCCCCGCAGGATCCTCCGGTTCGCCTCGCACTGCGTCGCCTCGTGCGCCAACCGGCGCGGCGACGACTGCACCCTGATCGAGCGGGTCGTGGCGGGGTTCCCCGAGCAGGAGTCCCGCAGCCTTCCCCGGTGCCATCTGCGGGCGGACTGCAAGTGGTGGGGGCAGGCGGGCCTCGCGGCCTGCCGCCGCTGCCCCGCCGTGTCCACCCGTCACCACACCGACGACGAACGGTCCGTCCTGGTCGCCGATCCTGCCGCCACCGCGGACGAGATCGACGCCCACTTCGCCCCCAGCGGCTGAGGTCCGTCGCCCACCGACGCGGGACGTGAGCGTCCCGGGGCCCGCCACGCCCCGGGGCGCCCACGTCTCACGTCACCGCCGCTTCGTGCGTCTGCTCCCGGCCCGCCGCCCGTTCGACGGAGCGGCCCGTGGTCAGGGTCCGCACCTGGCGGCTGCACAGTGCCGCCGCCGTCACCCCCACCACCAGCGCGGCGCCCGTCAGCAGCGTGCTCCGCACCCCGAAGTGGGCGGCCACCGGGCCCGCGGCCATCTCGCCGAGCGGCAGCGCGACGAACGAGCCGAGCGCGTCGTAGGAGTACACCCGTGCCAGCCGGTCCGCCGGGACGTTCTCCTGCAACGACACGTCCCAGGCCACCCCGAACTGCTCCAGGGCCGCGCCGTTCGCGAACATCGCGACGCTGAGCAGCAGGGCCCCGGGCGCCTCGGCGAGCACCACGAGCGGCAGCGACTCGACCGCCACCAGCGCGACACCGACCAGCAGGGCGTGCCGGATCCGGGACCGGGCCGCGAGCACCCCGCCGGCCACCGCGCCCAGCATCTGCGCGGCGAGGACCGCGCCCCACACCCCACGGCCGAAGGTGTCGTCGGCGACCACCGGGCCCAGCACCTGGATGCCGCCCGCGACCACCGCGTTGACGACCATGAACTGCACCACCACGATCCACACCCAGCGGCGCGCGGTGAACTCCTTCCAGCCCTCCGCCAGTTCCCGCAGCGGGCGGACCCGCTCGGCCGGCGCGGGGGACTTCTCCCCGGCCGCCTTCACCCCGGAGAAGAAGACCGCGGCCCCGGTGAACGCCACCGCGTTGCCGAGCAGCCCCCACCCGGGACCGAACACGGCGGCGACGATGCCCGCCAGCGACGACCCGGCGATCGCACCGATGTTGGTGGCCATGCGCATCACCGCGTTGGCCGGACGGAGCAGGTCGTGCGGCACCGTCTGCGGCGTGAGCGAGGCGGAGGCGGGCAGCGACAGCGCCGCCAGCGCGCCGTTGAGGACGCTGAGCACCACGAGCAGCGCGATGGACGTCGCGTCCAGCAGCACGCTCACCGCGATGGCCGCCTGCACACCCGCCGCGGCCAGCGCCGAACCCTGGAGGACGAGCGTGCGCCGCACCCGGTCCGCCACCACGCCGCCGACCAGCAGCAGCGCCACGTTCGCCAGCGACCGCGCCCCGACCACGAGGCCGAGGTCCGTGGCGCGGCCCGTGGTGTCCAGGACCGCGAAGGCCAGGGCGACCGGCGCCATCGCGTTGGCGAAGTAGACCAGCATGCGTCCCGCGGCCAGGTTCCGGAACGACCCGTGGCGCAGGGGAGTCCACGACCCCGTGCTGTCCGTGATGCCGTTCATGCGCGTGTGAGCTCCGTTCCGGCCGCGGGGGCCGTCGTCCGTGTGCCGGTCGCGGGGGCGACGGCGAAGTGCACCCGCGAGACCGAGATGCCGAGGTCCTGGACCGCGTAGGGACAGAAGTAGTACGCCTGCGGGGTCGCTCCGGACGCCACCGCGAGGGTGAACGTGGTACGCACCCGGTCGCCGGGGCCGGCCGCCTCCACCCGGCGCAGCACCGGGGCGGCCCTGGCGTCCAGGTAGACCGGCAGCACGATGCCGAGGTTGACCGTGCCGGCCCGCCGCGCCACGGTCTCCACGACCACGTCCAGGGCGGAGCCCGCGACGACGGTGTCGGCCGCCGTCACCTCCAGCGGCGCCGCGCCGTCGTGCGCGTTGGCGACGTCGCCGCAGCGGGCGCACACCACCTGCACCGTGTCCGTGATCGCGGGCACCCGGCCGCGCCGGCGGTAGGCCCGCAGCGGACGTCCGCACGGGCAGGGCACGTCCAGGTCGTACGGCGCGTCGGCGACGCTGCGTTCACCGAAGTAGGTCGGGAACTGCAGCACCGGGTCGTCGTGGTGCTTGGCGAAGCGGTGGGCGAGCGCCAGGTCGAGGGACGTGGTCTCCCGGGCGATCGCCGCCGCGGACGCGGCGGCCTCCGGCGCGGCGAGCGCCACGGTGCGCACCACGTCGTGCAGCAGGGTGTCCGCGAGGGAGCGCAGCCGGGGCCGCAGCGGATGGTCCTGGCCGAGCAGGCCGCTGTCGAGCAGCCCCGTCAGACGGGCGCCGAGCGCGTGCACGTCGAGCCCGTCGGCGGGGCTCCGCTCCTCCCCTGCCCCGGGCCCCGGTGCGGCGGGGGCTCCCGAGGACTCCAGGCCCACCTGCGTGAACGCCGGGTACGGATTGATGTCGCGCAGCGCCTCGTTGACGGCCGAGGCCGTGTTGCCCGCCCCGCGGGCGCCGTCCAGCCACACCAGGTTCTCCGGCCGCTGTCCGTCGCAGGCAGTGAGGGTTGCGAGGACGGTCTGGGCCGGCCCGTCCAGGGCGTTCAGCAGGATCAGGTACTTGGGGTCGTACATGGCGTGGCCCGCCGTGGCCCCGCTGAAGCAGTTGGCGAGCACCAACTCGGCCGCCCGCACGGAGCGGGCGGGGATCAGCTTGTCCATGGGCTTGGTGCAGCCCAGACCGTAGGCGCACTTGGGGCCGGCCGCGCCGGGGGCGGCCGGGACCGGACTCGCCCCGCACAGCGTGAACTGGCCCAGATTCAGCTGGTCGTCCTTGCCGTTGCCGTGGAAGAGGACCCGGCGCCACACCCGGCCGAGGGCCAGGTCCCGGACGTCCAGGCGCTGCACGTCCTGCGCGCCGCACCACACGTCCGCGCCCGCCGCCGGGGCGGCCGTGTCCAGCTCGGAGACGACGCCGACCTCGGCGTCGGCCGCCACCTGCGCGTACTGCTTGGCCACCACCCAGCTGAGGCTGTGCACATCACGGCCCGTCAGCTGGAACACCGCCCGCCCCGTGGTGTGCGCGGCGTCGAGCAGGGGCTGGATCGTGTCGCCGCGCAGCCGCGCGTACGACCCGAGCAGCAGCACCGACCCCTCCCCGGGCAGCCCGTCCGCGTCGTGCACCCAGCGGCGGGCCAGCGGCCGGGCGAGCTCCAGCAGTGCCTCGGGCAGCTCGGGGTCCAGGACCAGGCCGGTGTCGGCCGGGGCGGGCGTGCGGCGGCCGGTGTACACCTGCTCGGCCAGCGCGATGCCCTCCAGCAGGTCGGCGCGCTCCCCGGTCCACACCGGCAGCGGCCCGCCCTGCCCGTACGCCTTCACCGCCTGTGCGTAGGCGTCCGGTTCGGTGTGCGCGGCGAAGACGCTCATGACGCGGGCCCCTCGCCCGTCTCGGCCACCGTCAGCTCGAAGTGCCGCAGCACCGCGTGCATCCGCTCCTCCACCTCGGCGGCGGTGGCCCCCTCCACGTGGACGTAGCCGGTGGAGGCGTGCGAGGCGCGCGGCGGGTCGAGTACGTCGCCGACGGCGGCCGTCAGGTGCGCGCCGATGACGCCCGGCAGCCGCAGCAGTTCCTGCGCGGAGCTGATGTGCGTCACCCGGCCGGGACGGGTCGGCAGCAGCAGGTCGCCCACCGCCCGGTCGTTGGTGTAGCGCGGGTGCGGCACCCGGTCCAGGTAGGTGTCGAGGATGACGTGGAGGAAGTCGAAGCCGTAGGCCAGGCCGTGGTTCATCGGCACTTCGCAGCCGCTGAGCCGCGCCGCGACCTCGCTCATCACGAACGAGCCGTCCTCCTTGAGGAAGAACTCGCCGTGCAGATAGCCGTGCGGGATCCCGAGTCCGTCGGTGAGCCGCTGCGCCAGCTCCCGCGCGTCGACGGGGATCTCCTCGCTCGGCGCGTACGTGATGTTGGCGTTGATCTTGCCGTCGAGGACCTCCAGGATCGGCACCGGGTTCTTCGACAGGTACGCGTCCAGGACGACGCCGCGCGTGACGACCGCGCACAGCTGGAACTCCTGCCCCTTGATGTACTCCTCCGCCATCCACCGGAGTTTCGGGTCGAGGTCCGGAACGCCGGCCACGTCGGCCGGGGTGTCGAGGCGGTAGGTGCCGATGCACGAGTCCGCGTCGATCGGCTTGAGGATCACCGGCCAGCCGGACTCCTCGCCGAAGGCGACCACGTCCTGTTTCGTCGTCACCGCCCGGTAGCGGGCGTGCGGGATGCCGAGTTCGGCGTAGCGGTCCTTCATCGTCGTCTTGTCGCGGACCCAGCCGACCTGTTCCTGGCTCAGGTGCGGCAGGTCCACGAGCTGTGCGAAGCGCTGGGCGTCGGCCTGGAGCGCCTCGTTGGGGTTGCAGAAGAAGCGGGGCCGCGGCAGCGCCGGGGTGCCCTTCACCCAGCGCAGGTACCGGGCCGCCTCGTCCTCCAGGGGGGCCGAGGTGTTCAGGGTGAACGTCGGTACGTGCGCGGTCCGCCGGACGTACTCCTCGGTCAGCGGCACGGAGTCGAAGCGCAGCAGGACGACGTTCACGTCGTCGCGGTCCAGGACGTGGTCGGTGAAGGTGGCCCGGCGGCTCTCCACGAACAGGACGGTGGGCACCGCGACCGGGGCGACGGGAGCGGCGGGGGCGAGGGTGGGGACGAGGGTCAGGGTGGCGTTCATGGTCGTACTCCAAGGTCCGGTGCGGGCGGGGGAGGCTGCGGTCAGCCGATGACGCGGGTGGCGCCGTCCAGGCGCCCGGGACGGGTACGGCGCAGATCGCGCACCAGGTTGACCCGCTTGAGCCAGCGGTCCCCGCCGTCGAACCCGGCGCGGAAGGAGCGCCGGCCGTGCACCACGTTGCGGTTGTCGACGAAGCAGACCGCGCCGGTGGGCACGACGACGTCGGTGAGGTTGCCGTCGAGGTGGGCGATGACGTGGGCCAGCGCCTCGGCGGCCTCCGCGTCGCCGTCCTGGGCCCGGAAGAAGTCCCGGTCGATGCGGAGCACCGGCAGATCGGCGTGGCCTTCGAGGACGGGCACCGGCCGGGGCACGAAGGCGCCGTCGGCGAACTCGTGCGCGGAGTCGGGCAGGGCGATGAAGCGGGGCTCGGCCAGGACACCGCGGATGTGGTCGGGCAGCCGCCGCGGGTCGACGTGGGCGACGGTCGTGGCGACCGAGGCCGTGTTGCGCAGCGCCAGCAGGCCCACCCAGTCGGCGCGGTAGGGGGAGAAGGCGTCCTCCGTGTGCCAGGCCAGTTCGAGGGCGCTGGACGCGGAGATCAGGCTGTTCTCGAAGCCCTTGCTCGGCAGGATGTCGGTGACCAGCCGGCCCGCCTGCTGCGTGGCCCAGCCGGTGACGTCGCCCAGCAGCGCCGCGTACAGCACCAGCAGGCAGCCGTACACCTGGCTCGCCTCGGTGTCCGCCTCGCTCCAGTGCCGCGGGGTGGCGCCGAGCGCCTGCTGGTCGACGAGGTTGCCGCGGATCAGTGTGGCGTGCGTGGCCTCGTCGCGCCGCGCCGCGTTCAGGTGACGGCGTACCGCGATCGGCAGGTCGTGGGCGAGCACCGGCGCCTCGTCGAGGAAGCGCGGGTCGTCGGCCGCCTTGTACGTCTTCAGGCAGGCCGCCGCCAGGGCGTGCGCGGCGCGGGCCTCACGCGGCGTCAGGTCGAGCGCGTGGTGGTGGGCCGCGGTGAGGGTGTCGTCGGCGATCGGGGCGGGAGCCGGCGCGGTGAGGGTCATGGCGTTCTCCGGAAGCAGGTCGGTGGCGGTGGCGGGTGCGGGGGTGCGGGCGGCGGTCACAGGGACTCGCCCGGCCGGCTGCCGAGATGGTCGAGGCAGAGTTCGTAGAGGTCCTCCGGGTGTGTCTCGTGCCAGCCCTCGGGGGCGGCGACCGCGGCCGGCCACAGTGCGTGGTGGCCCCGGGGGTCGGCGAGCACCACGAAGGTGGCGAACTCGTCGGTGTACGGGTCGTCATCGGCGGGCCCGTCGAGGACGCTCAGCCGGCCGTCGGACTCCACCCGGGCGGCCTGACCGGTACGCCACATCCGGGCCGTCGTGCCGGGCGCCGCGAACGGGTCGGGCAGGAACCGCTCCCCGGTCGTCGTGGGCGTCGCGGCGTAGCCCTGGGCCACCCCCACGCCCGCGATGTACAGGGCGCCCGTCTCGCCGGGGCCCACCGGGCGCAGCGCGGCGTCCAGGATGTGGGCGCGGTAGCCGGGGGCGGGGCGGGCGGGTCCGTCGCCGGTCTGCTCGACCACCAGGCGGCCCTCCGCCCAGCCGCCGCTGACGGCCAGTTCGGCGCCCTCGGCGCGGGCCAGGGTGAGCAGCGCGCACAGCGTCTCGTCCGCGCCGCCGACGACGGTGCGGGCCCCCGTCGCGCGCAGCCAGCCGAGCACCTCGTGCGGCACGGCGCGGATGAGCGAGTCGTCCGGCACGTGCACCCGGGCACCCGAGGCCAGCGCCCCGAGCAGACCGAGCGCCGCGTCCCCGTCCGGGTAGCCGCGCACCAGCCAGGCGGCCTCCGCGGGCCGGGCCAGAGTCGCTGCGGCGACGGCGGCGGAGCCGACCACGACCGTGCCCTCGTCGGTGGGCACCAGCAGCAGCGGGTCGTCGGCGCCCGCAGGGCGCAGCCGGTCGGCGGCGGTGAAGGGCCAGTGGCCGGCCGCCGCGGGCTCGGCGGCCTCGTCGCGCACCAGACGCGCCGCGCCGGGTACCTCGGCGAGCAGCAGGTCGGCCGTCTCGTCGAGGAGCAGCACCACGGGCCGCAGGTGCCCGGGGAGCGCGGGGACCGTGTCCGAGGGGTCCACCGGCAGCAGTGCCGCTCCCGTCCTGGCGACGGCGAGGGCGGCCACCGCGAAGGCGGCCGGCGAGGACAGCGCGGTCAGCACCGAGGTGCCGGGGCCCGCCCGGTGCGCGAGCAGCGCGTGCGCCAACAGGTCGGCGCGGGCGTCCAGTTCGCCGTACGTGAGCGCGGGCAGCACCTGCGCCTCGGGTGCGTGGGCCACCTGGGCGGCGATGAGCGCGGCGGGGTCGCCCGGGGGCAGTGCGGCGTCGGCGCCCGCCCAGACCCCGTCCGCTCCGGCGCCGCCGGGCGCCGGGCGCAGCCGGCCGACGGTGAGTGCCGGGTCGGTGAGCGCGGCCTCCAGGACGGCGACGAAGCGGTCGGTGAGGGAGGCGGCGGTGGCCTCGTCGACCGACGCGGCCGGGTAGGCGGTGGTGAGGCCGATCCCGGCGCAGCCGCCCGCCGGGGTCTGCCGCTCGGTCAGGGTGAGGCCCAGGTCGGCGCCGGGCACCACCGGGGGCCGCGGCTCGGGGCGCACGGTCAGCCCGGCCGCCTCGAAGCGCACGTCGCTCTCCTGCAACACCGTGAGGGCGACACCGCCCGGCAGGGCGAGCGGGCTCGTGCCGTCGCGGTAGGCGGCGAGGTCCGTCTCGCGCACCAGGCGCAGCAGTTCGGTGAAGCTCGTGTCCGCCGACGCGTCCACGGTGAGGGCCAGGGTGCGTCCGTAGGGGCCGACCGCATCGCGCAGCGCCTCGCTGTCGCGGGCCGGGACCGGGGCGGCGACGGTGATCCCGCCGCGCGGGCCGGTGTCCGCGCCGAGCTGGATGAGCAGGGCGACGAGCGCCGCGTGCGCCACCATGAACGCGGTGACGCCGTGCTCGGCGGCGAACGCGGTCAGCCGGGTGTGCAGGGCGGCGTCCAGCTCGGCCGCCGACGTGGTGTGCCGCGGATCGGCCGGAGCCGGCGCGGGAGCGTGCGGAAGAGGGGTGGGCGCGGTGTGCCCGTGGCTCGCGCGGGGCGCCGAACTCCGGGCAGCGGGGGAGCGGTGCGGGGTGTCGCCGGTGGCGCGGGCGCCGTAGGCCCGGGCGAGTTCCGCCGCCAGCGGCAGGTGCGACCACAGGTCGACCGCGCCGGCGGGCAGGGACAGTTCGAGGAGGTGCTCGTCGGCGGACAGGGTGCGCAACTGGGTGCCGGCCGCGCCGATCCGTGAGTTGCGCAGCGCCTCGTGCCGGTTGCCCAGATCGGCCAGGGCGGCTTCGAGGGCCCGCTCGTTCAGCGCGCCGTGCAGCCGCAGCGGCAGGATGACGGCGCCCTCCGCGCCGCCGGGACCGGTGCAGGCGGCGGGGGCGTCGCCGAGCAGCGCGGCGAACGCGGCCGGTGTCGGTGCCTCGTACACCGCCCTGCTTCCGGGGTCGGCGCCCAGCACCGTACGGGCCTTGGACAGCAGGCGGGCCGCGGCGAGCGAGTGCCCTCCGATGCGGAAGAAGTCGGAGTCGGCGTGCACCTGGCCGCGCGGCACTCCCAGCACCTCGGCGAACAGATCGCGCACGATCTCCTGCAAGGGGGTGCCCGGGAGGCCGCCGGTCCGCTCGGCGGTGAACGACGGGGCGGGCAGGGCCTTGCGGTCGACCTTGCCGTTGGCGTTCAGCGGCAGTTCGTCGAGGAGCGTCAGGGCCGACGGGATCATGTAGTCCGGCAGGCGCTCCTGGAGATAACCGTTGAGAGTGACGTCGAGGCCGACGGTGCGGTCGAAGGCGTTCGGCGTGTTCGCGCAGGTCCCGGCGGCGGCCGCCGGGCCCGTGTGCACACCGGTCAGCGCGCCGGCCGGCACCTGGTCCGGGTCGACGAAGACGACGTCGAGCAGTGCGGCGCCCTGCCCCGACCAGGTCGGCAGCGCCAGGTAGCCCAGGCGCTCACCGGCCGCGCACAGTTCCTCGGGGTCCGGTGCGACGGCGGGCAGGGCGGCCGCCGCCTCCAGCTCCGCGAGCGCCGTGTGCTCCTCGTGCACCCGGCGGTTGGGCACCGCGGCCAGCCGCAGCGTCGCGGGCCGGCCGGCCTCCAGGCGCGTGGTCACCGCGGCGGCGGAGGCGAGGTCCCGGCCCCAGTGCAGGACGGGGGCGGCCGCGAGGTCGGCGACCGGTGCGGCGGTGGAGAGCACGGCCTCGTAGCGGTAGCGGCTCAGTTCGTTGTGGTGCACGCCCCGCTTGACGCGTACGTCCACGGCGCGCACGGCGGGCAGGTCGCGGGCCAGCGCGTCGAACAGGGCCGGGGCGAGGAGGAGTTCGGTCTCCAGCTCCACGCGCTCGCCGATGGAACGCAGCAGGGCGTCCCGGGTCTTGTCCGCGCCGCCGGGGGAGGCCAGCTCCACGCCGGTCTGGAAGGTACGGGCGAGGTCGAGGTTGCGCAGATCGCCGAGGAGCAGCGCGCCGCCGGGGGCGAGCAGCCGCAGGGCGCCCTCGATCACGCTGCGCAGGTAGTCCAGGCCCGGGAAGTACTGGATCACCGAGTTGATGACGACGGCGTCGAAGTGGCCGGTGGGCAGGCCGCTGGTGTCCTCGGCGGCGCGGCGGCGCAGGTGGACCTTCGCGGCGAGCTCGGGGTCGGCCTGCGTCTGGGCGGTGAGCGCCGTGATGACCCGCTCGGAGAAGTCGGTGCCCCAGTACTCCTCGCACTCCGGGTCCCTGGCCAGATGTCCCATCAGCAGGCCGGTGCCCACCCCGATCTCCAGGACCCGGCGGCGGGGCAGCTCCCGGATGCGCTCCAGGGTGGCGCCCTGCCACTCGCGCATCTGCTCCAGGGGGATCGGCCGCGCGTCGTAACTGCTGTTCCAGCCCGCGAAGTCGGTGCCGAGCTCGGCGGACCCGGCGTCGTCGTACAGCGTCTCGTAGATCTCCTTCCACTCGGTGATCTGCGCGTCGGGCTCGGCGGCGGCAGCGGCCGGCGGCGCGGGCACCACGTGGGCGACGAGCCGCTTGTCGCCGTCCGGCGTCTCGTGCAGCGACACCGCCGCCGCGGAGACTCCCGGGTGGCCGGTCAGCTGCGCCTCGATCTCGCCGAGTTCGATGCGGAACCCGCGCAGTTTGATCTGGTTGTCGACGCGGCCCACGAACTCCAGTGCGCCGTCCTCGCGCAGCAGCACGACGTCGCCGGTGCGGTAGAGCAGGCCGCCGCTGCCGGTGAAGGTGTCCTCGACGAAGCGCTGCGCGGTCAGTTCGGGGCGGTCGAGGTAGCCGGTGGCGAGCCCCGGCCCGCCGAGCAGGAGTTCGCCGGTGGCGCCGGGCGCGACCGGGGTGCCGTCGGGGGAGACGACGACGGCGACGGTGGTGCCGAGAGCCCGGCCGATCGGGATGGTCCGCGCGTCCTCGGCCGGCTCGTCGACCGCGTGCCAGGTGGCGAAGGTGGTGGTCTCGGTGGGCCCGTACACGTGCAGCAGCCGCTCGGGCGCTCCCGCCGCGAACACCTCGCGCACCCGGCGCGGGTCGCAGGCCTCGCCGCCGAACAGCACGGTGCGCAGCGGGGCGAAGGCGCCGGGGCGCTCCCGGGCGATGAGGTTGAACAGGGCGGTGGTCAGGAAGATCGTGGAGATGCCGTGGGCGGCGACCGCCTCCTGGAAGCGTCCGGGGTCGACGACGGACTCCTTGGCCAGGCCCACCAGGCGGGCCCCGGCGGCGAGCGTCGTCCAGATCTCGAACGTCACGGCGTCGAAGGCGGGGTTGGCAGCCTGGGCGACCACGTCCGTCGGGTCCAGGCGCAGGTAGTCGTAGGACCGGGCGAAGTCGACGACGGCCCGGTGGGGGACGACGACTCCCTTGGGCGTGCCGGTCGTTCCCGAGGTGTAGCAGACGTAGGCGGCGTCGTCCGGGCCCGCGGCCGGCTCGGGCAGGGCGGCGGGGCGCGCGGCGATCGCGTCGGCCTCGGCGTCGAGGTCGACGACCACGGTGTCGAGCCCCCGGTAGTCATCGGGTGCGGCGCCCTGCGTCAGCACGGCGCGTGCCGTGCTGTCCCGCACGATCAGGCGGCGGCGCTCGGCGGGGTTGGCCGGGTCGACCGGTACGTAGGCGGCGCCGGTCCGCACGACGGCGAGGAACGCGGTCACCATGGCGGGGCCCGGCGCGATCGCCGTCACCACCCGGTCACCGCGGCCCACGCCCCGAGCCCGCAGGTGGGCGGCGAGACGGTTGGCGGCCAGGCTCAGTTCGCCGTACGTGAGGGACACGTCGCCGGCGTCACCCGGGTAGGTGAGCGCGGTCGCGTCGGGCCGCAGGTGGACGTGCTGCTCGACGAGGTCGGAGACCGACAGGACCGACATCACTTAGCTCCTAACGACGGGCGCTCTGGGCGTGGCAACTTCTTGCCAAGATGGTGGCAACAGGGCTTCGAGGCCCTGTCTCGGAAGACTTGAGCGGCGGTGGAGCCGCTGGTCACGGACGAAGTCGGCGGCGCCTCGCGCGCGTGGGGTTTGCCCCGGGAGCGAGCCGTGCTTCCCGGCGAACAGCCGAAACCCCCGCGGCGGCCTGTGGCCGGCGGGGGTTGTCGATGGCGCGCGCCCGTCGTGCACGGGCGGGGGGATCAGACAGCGGCGGTGGCGGGGGCGACGGGCCAGTCCTCGGCCGGGGCGACGGCGGGGGCGACCGGCCAGTCCTCGGCCGGGGCGACGGCCGGGGCGACCGGCCAGTCCTCGGCCGGGGCGACGGCCGGGGCGACCGGCCAGTCCTCGGCCGGGGCGACGGCCGGGGCCACGGGCCAGTCCTCGGCCGGGGCCGCCGAGATCGACGTGTCGAGGCTGAGCGCCGACGCGGCCGTGGTGCTGATGCCGAGACCGGTGAAGGCGGTGGTGGCGACGGCGGCGACGGTGACGGCGATCCGGGCGATGCGCTTCATGACTGACTCCTCTGTGACAACTCTGCGTTTTCCGCTTGGCAACCTTCTGCCAAGAAGATTGGCAAGGCGTTCTCGGGAATCACTTGCAAATCGGTCAATTACGGCTCGACTTGGACGCCAGGGGCACTCCATGAACCGCCGAAAGAGCGCGGAAAGCGCTGGTGAAACGCGCCTGGCCTGCGAAGCCGCGGATCGACGACCCGTCCGGAAACGCCTTGGCAAAGCTGGGCAACCGCTGGAGAACGGATCGGGCGGGAACCGGCAGGGGCGCCGACGCCGGGCCGCATTGTCCCTTTCGGCCCTTCCGCTAGAGCGCCGCCGGAGCGCATGTTGCCAACTGCCGGGGGGAGTTGGCAAGGTAATGCCAATTCACTGGCACATAGTTGCCACATGGAATGGGGGGAGGCCCCGGACATGACTGCGACGGCCCACGGCGATCCCAGGGTCCACCTGGACGCGGCCGGACTGGGCTCCATGCCCACCGCCGCCCGCGCTGCCCTCATCGAGTGGACACGTCACGAAGACCGCTACGGTCCCCACGAGTTGGAGGAGTACCTGGACGATGTCGTGCACGACGAGCTCCGCGCGCGCCTGACCCACCTGCTGCGGGCGCCGACCGACGACACCGTGCTGTTCACCGGCTCGGCGGACGCCTTCGCCACCGTGGTGTCGCGCCTGCCGCTCGGCCCGGACGACCGGATCTGGACGACGCCTTACGAGGGCGTCGCCAACCTCACCGCCCTCTACGCGGTACGCGACCGCACCCGGTGCGGTCTGGACGTCGTCCCGCTGCGTCCGGACGGCGACCTCGACACGGAGTGGATGGCCGCGCACATCGACGACGACGTCGCGTTCGTCTCGGTGACGCAGGTGCCGGCGGGCTGCGGCATCGTCAACCCCGTCGAGGCGATCGGCCGCATCCTCGCGCCCCATCGCTGCCTGTACGCCGTCGACGCGTCGTACGCCGTGGGGCAGTTGCCGGTGGACGTGACGCGCACCGGCTGCGATCTGCTGACCGGCGACGGCTGGCGGTTCCTGCGCGGACCGCGGTTCATCGGGTTCGCCCATGTCTCCCGCAGACTGCGCGAGACGCTCGCCCCACCCGGGATCGTGCCGCTGGTGCCACCGCACGGAGCGGCCGTCGTCGCACTGAGCGCGGCCCTCGCCGAGCACCGGACCGACGCGTCGGACGAGGCGCTGACGGCCGCGCTGCGCGCCGCGGTCGAGGAGGCGCCCGGTACCGAACTGATCGTCCCGGGGCGGCTCCAGTCCGGCATCCTCGCCTTCCGGCACGAGCGGATGCCCGCGGCGCACATCCGGCGCCGGCTGGCGGCCCGCGGTGTCGACGTGCGCAAGACGGTCGCCCAGGAGACACCTCTGTACCGCCCCGGGCCCGGATTCACCACCGCCGTGCGCGCCTCCGTCCACCAGGACAGCGCGCCGCGGGACATCGAGCGGTTCGGCGCGGCGCTGCACGAGATCCTGGCGCAGGAGGTCCCACACCCGCACCTGCGGCCCCGCACCCACCGGCACGTCCCGAACCGCCGCGGCACGGCTCCGGTCCGCCCGGCCCTGACGCTGGTGGGAGGCGCATGACGAGGCGTCGGATCCACTAGAAACCGCACGAGCGGTTTGTTACTGTCCTGGTGTGGGTCCGCCCGTACGCCGCGTCGCCCCGCAGCCAGGAGGAGCATGATGGTCAAGCAGGAGCGGGCGGTCCGGACCCGTCAGATACTGGTGCGCGCCGCCGCCGAGTCGTTCGCCCGGGACGGGTTCGCGCTCGCCTCGCTCACCATGATCAGCCGGCGCGCGGGGGTGAGCACCGGCGCCCTGCACTTCCATTTCGCGAGCAAACGGGCGCTGGCCGACGCCGTCCTGCACGAGGCCGCCGCGGCCCTGGAGCGCACGACCTGCCGGGCCGACCGGGCACCGGACCCGCTGCGCGCGCTGGTCGAGGCCACGCACGGGCTGATGGACGGCATCGTGGGCGACGCCGTCGTGCGCGCCGGGTTCGCCCTCTCCGGCGACCCGGCCCGGACGCGGGGGGACGTCGATCTGCGGCAGCAGTGGCAGCGGTGGATCGAGCGCACGCTGCAGCGGGCCGAGTGGGAGGGGCGCCTCGCCGAGGGGACTTCCTGTGCGCAGATCGCACCCACCGTCGTGGCGGCCACCGTGGGCTTCGAGGTCCTGGGCTGCCGCGATCCCGACTGGCTCACCCGCCGGAAGATCGACCGCTTCTGGGAGTTGATGCTGCCGCGGCTCACGGACGGGGCCACGGCGCGAGGGTGATCCCGGGCCGGCCCGCCCCCGACCAAGAAACAGCGCTAACGGTCTGTTTTTTCCTCGTCCCGTTTCGGCTGAGCGGCGTAGACCGCGACGAAGGCAGCGAACTGCCGGGCCCCGCAGGCCGGTTGAAGCGCGGCGAGCGGCACGCTCCTGCCGAGCCCGCGCGACAGGGCGCGATGCGTCTCCAGAGCGGCGGCCACCAGTTCGTCGGAGGAGGAGGAAGAAGAAGCAGCAGCAGAAGAGGCGGGAGGGGGAGCTGAGTGCGCCACGGCGGTTCTCCTCGGTGTCTCGTCGGCCCGCACGCCGTCCAGGGGGATCGGCGCGGTGGGCTCAGGCCAGGTCGTCACGGGTCACCCGGCGGTGGGCGATGCGCCACTCGCCGCTCTCGCGCGTCAGGACGTCCTCCATGACACACACGTGCAGGGACCTGGACGCCGCGCCGGGCGGCACGGTGTACACCAGCGCCGAGCAGCGCGTGCGCAGGGTCCCGTCGGCCTGCGGCCGCACGTCGAGCACGCCGATCCAGTGGTCGAGCCGGTCACCGGCCCGCCGCCGAGTCTCCGCGCCCGGGCGCGGGTAGCGGGCGAGTCCGGCCCGGGCCGGCAGTGGGCCGGGCAGGGAGGGCAGCTCCAGGAGGGCGTCCTCGGTGAAGGTGCCGGCCCAGCGCGCGGTGTCGTGCACGTCCAGGATGCGCATCTGATCGGCGTAGAAGCGCTGTGCCTGCGCGTACAGGGCGGCGAACTCCTCGCCGCCGGGGGTGTGTTCGCCGGTGCTCACCAACTCGACGGTCATGGTCCGGCCTCGCTTTCGTCCGTACCGGGAACTGCCGGGAACACCGAGGGGCCGGGCCGTCCGCGGGGTTCCGGGACACCGGACTCGGTTCCGCCAGCTTCCGGGAGCCGGATCGCACCCCCGTCCAGTCCTCCTCGAGCGCGCGCCTCACGAGAAGGCGCCACGAGAACCGGTCGAGGCCCGCTGGTGCCGGGCGCCGACGCGCATCCCTCCCGGCTATCGTCCGAACGTCCCGGCCCTGACCGCCGGTCACCGGAGTGAGTGCCTCGTCGAGGGAGTCGCCATGCACAAGGCGGAAGAGCCGGAGCTGCGCCTGTTCGTGTTCCACCACTCCGGTGGTTCGCACCTGGCCTACCGGGACTGGCCGGCCCACTTCCCGGCCGGCTGGGACGTGCGCAGCCCCGACGCGCCCGGCCGCGGGCCGCGCGACGGGCGCCCCGCGCTGAGGAGCACCGGAGCCCTCCTGGATCACTTCCTGCACGAGCTGGACGGCGAACTCGTCGGCCGTTTCGCGTTCTTCGGGCACAGCATGGGCGGCATGGTCGCGTACGAGCTGACGCGTCGCCTCCTGGACGCCGGCCGGACCCCACCGGTCTGGCTCGGGGTGTCCGCGCGCGGCACCCTGCACCCGGACGGGGACGCCAACCGTCGGCATCTGCTGTCCGACGAGGAACTGCGCGACGAGCTGACGGCCATGGGCGGCACCCCGTCCTCAGTGCTCGAACACCGGGAGCTGTGGGACCTGTTCGCGCCGACCATCCGTGCGGACCTGCGCATCAGCGAGACCTGGCGCACCCCGCCGCTCGCCGCGCCGCTGCCGGTGCCCCTCTCGGTGTTCGGCGGCGCCCGCGACCAGGTGGCGCCGCCGCACCGGCTCGACGGCTGGTCGGCCGTCTCCGAGCGCTTCCTCGGCCTGCACCTCTTCGACGGCGGTCACTTCTACTTCAAGGATCGGCTCCCGGAGGTCGCCGCCCGGATCCGGCAGGACGTACGCCGTGCCGAGGCGCTCACCGGGGCCGCTCCGGCGGTGGCGGCGGGCTGAGCGCCTCGCCCGCGCGCCACGGCCCGGCCCGGATCAGGCCGCGCCGACGACCTCGCGGCGCGGCCGCCACTCGTCGGCCGTGGGGGGCCGGGTCTCGTCCGGGTCCGGCAGGATCACGGTGCCGACGCCCTCGTCGGTGAACATCTCCAGGAGCACCGAGTGCTTCACCCGTCCGTCGATCACCCGGGCGGCGCCCACTCCGCCGCGCACGGCGTTCAGGCAGCCCGTCATCTTGGGCACCATGCCGTCGTGCAGCTCGGGCAGCAGCTTCTCCAGCTCCCCTGCGGTCAGCCGCGGGATGACCTCCTCGCTGTGCGGCCAGCCCGCGTACAGGCCGGCGACGTCCGTCAGCAGGACGAGCCGCTCGGCGCCCAGCGCGGTGGCGAGAGCGGCCGCCACGGTGTCGGCGTTGACGTTGTAGACCCGGCCGTCCTCGACGCTGCGGGCCAGGGGTGAGACCACCGGGATCCGGCCGTCCGCCAGCAGACTGTCCAGGGCCCCCGTGTTGACGCCCGTGATGTCGCCGACCCGGCCCACGTCCACCGGCTCCCCGTCGATCCACGGCCGGTGCCGCCTGGCGAGCACGGTGTCCGCGTCCTCCCCGGTCATGCCGACGGCGAGCGGGCCCGAACGGTTGATCAGGCCCACCAGTTCGCGCTGCACCTGGCCGGCCAGAACCATCCGCACCACGTCCAACGCGGGCTCCGTGGTGACCCGGAGCCCGCCCCTGAACTCGCGTTTCAGACCGCGCCGGGCGAGCTCGGCATCGATCTGCGGTCCTCCTCCGTGCACGACCACGGGGCGCAGCCCGGCGTAGCGCAGGAAGGCGATGTCGCGGGCGAAGGCAGCCGTCAGGTCCTCGTTGACCATGGCGTGCCCGCCCAGCTTGATGACGACGGTGCGTCCCTGGTGCCGGGCCAGCCACGGCAGCGCGTCGCCGACGGACTGGGCCTTGAACAGGGCCGGGTGTGTGCTGGGGGACATCAGAACCTCGCTCGCCGGGTGGCGGATTCGCCGATCGGGCAATGGGCGCTCATGGGAGCACGACTCCTTCTGCGCTGGAAACAGAACGAAACGTTCGACGGTGACGCGTTTCCCCGGAGCCTGAATTCCTGTCGCCCGGGCTTCGGCCGCGCCGCATCATCGCGCTTTGCCACGGGCGAGCGGAAGAGAATTCCGGCGATGAACGAACGAATCCGGCGGACGACAGGAGAGCCGGAATTCGCTGTTCGCTCGGCTATGGCTCGCTGATGAACAGTGAAGGGCTGGAGGGACACTGGAGGGAATCGAGCGGACAGGGGGGAAGCGTGCGGGCCGGCTCAGGCGACCGAGGGCGAGATGTCCCCGGACAGCGGGCGGTCGAGTTCGCGCTGGGTGCGGCGGAGCACGATCGAGTCGGCCACCTCGCCGCTGCGCACCGCGATGTTCGACAACAGGGACGACGAGAGCCCGTGACTGTGCTCGGTGCCGCCCTGGAGGTACACGCCACTGCTCAGCTCCGGCGTGCTGACCAGGCGGTAGTCGCGCTCCACCCGGTGCCGGCCCGCCGCGTCGCGCAGGAAGTACCGGTCGGTCCCGCCGAGCAGGCGGGCCGGGTCCAGGCTGTCGTAGCCGGTGGCGAAGACCAGGGCGTCCACGGCCAGTTCCTCGGCGCTGTCGTCGAGCAGCGAGCGCAGCACCACCCGCGTCAGGTCCCCGGCCCGCCGCACCTCGGCGACCCGGGTGAGATTGCGGAAGTCCAGCCGCTTGGCGCCGCTGACCTGCTCGTCGTACACGCGCTGGTACAGGGCGCGGATGACGTCGGAGTCGACCACCGAGTAGTTGGTGTTGCGGTGGTAGCGCCAGAACGCCTCCCGGGCGTTCTCGGTGCCGTAGTAGTAGTCGTCGACCGCGGTGGGGTCGAACACCTGGTTGGCGAAGGGGGTGTCGTCGGCGACGGAGTAGCCGTACGAGGGGATGACCGCGCACACCTGGGCGTGCGGCAGCTTGTCGTGCAGGAACCGGGTGATCTCGGCCGCGCTCTGGCCGGCGCCCACCACCGCCACGCTCTTGAGGCCGGCCGGGTCCTGGGCGTTGAACCTGCTCAGGAACTCCGAGCTGTGCCAGACCCGTTCGTCCGATGTGACCCCCTGCGGAAGGCGTGGGACGAGGCCGGTGGAGATGGCCACATTGCGTGCGGTGACCACGCTGACCGTGCCGTGGGCGTCGCGCGCCTCGACCTCCAGGAGGCCGGCCGTCGTGGCCCCTGGCTCGGTGACGGGCCGTATCGCGGTCACCTCGGTGCCGTACGAGACCCGGTCGCTCAGACCGGCGGCGGCCCACTCCAGATACTGGTGGAACTCCTGCCGGGTCGGGAAGAAGTCCTGGTTGTTCACGAACTGCACCAGCCTGTTCGAGGCGTGCAGGAACGAGATGAAGCTGAACCGGGACTGCGGGTTCCTGAAGGTCGCGAGGTCCTTGAGGAACGAGATCTGCATGGTGGTGGACGGAAGCACCATGTTCCGGTGCCAGCCGAACCTGGGCTGCCGCTCGAAGAAGTGGGAGGTGACCGGATGCTGCGCGGAGCTCGCCCCCTGCTCCTCCAGGGCGACCGCGAGCGACAGGTTGGACGGGCCGAACCCGATGCCGACCACGTCGTAGATCTCCTGGCTGAGACTGCCCGGTGTGTCCATGGAAATACTCCCCATCGCGTCTGGACATCTCGACTGGTGGGCCGAAAGACGTCGTGCTGTCGCCGCCCCCCACGTCGTGGGTGTGCGGAGAGGCTTGGCAAAAGCTTGCCAAGATGTTGGCAACCGCTTCCGGAGGGCTGATCCAGAGCCGGTCGAGCGGGACTGGAGTTCCTGGTGAACGCGCCCGAATTCCCGGCCGGTTGCCGCGAGAATGTGCCGGAGCGATGACTTTTCCGAGCCGTTTCGGACGCCCATTGCGCGGTTGTTCCGCACACCGCATTCGGGCGTTGTCCTGTACGCCGGGACGGCGATATGGTCGGCCCGCACCAATGCGATCCGTCATTTTCCGCGGCAGATCCGTGCCCCTCCGCGCACGGCTGAAAGGATGCATCCGGATGTTCGTTCCCAGCTTTTATCGCGAACCGGACAGTTCGTGGATGGTGGACCTGATACGCGGAAATCCGCTGGCGCTCGCCGTGGCCAACGGCCCCGCCGAGGACGGTCCGTTCGCCACGCACCTGCCGGTCATCTTCGACCCGGAGACGTCCGCCGACGTCTCCGGCGAGCTGCCGGGCGTCACCCTGCTCGGGCACATGAACCGGGCGAACCCGCACTGGTCCGCACTGGAGGACGGCGGCGTCCTGCTGCTGACGTTCACGGGCCCGCACTCCTACGTCTCGCCCACCGTCTACGAGAAGAGCCCGGCCGCCCCGACCTGGAACTTCACCTCGGTCCACGTACGCGGCGTCGTGGAGAAGATCTCCTCGATCGAGGAGACCCTGGAGGTGGTGCAGGCCACGGTGCGCGCCTTCGAGGGGGCCTTCGGCGACGGCTGGGACATGACCGGCTCGCTGGACTACTTCCGCAAGATCGTGCCGGCCGTGGGCGCCTTCCGGTTCACCGTGACCGGCGCCGAGGGCATGTTCAAGCTCAGCCAGGAACAGCCCGGCGAGGTGCGCGAGCGGGTGCGCGAGTCGTTCGGGCAGAGCGCCTGCACGTACAAGCGGGAGACCGCCGGCCTGATGAGCCGGCTGCCGCAGACGCAGGCCGCGACGGTCTCGAGCGGCGCCTGAGCGGCGCTCGAAAGCGCCCGGCGAGGCACGCCTCTCGTTGCAAACCAGTGACCCGGTATGTTTTTCTGGCGAGGCAGTCCGCGGGCGGGACGGTCGGCGCCGCTCGGCACCGGCCCCTTCGCCCCGCGGGACGCATGCCCGACGCGCACGTCCAGCACGGCGTCCATGCTTCACCGCGGACCGGCGCGAGCCGGCGCCACAGCACGCAGGAGGGTCTCTTGACGGCGCTTCGACCGGTCACGGCGGACATCACCCGGGCTGCGGTCGCCACCGGCGAGGCCGCCCGCGCGGACGAAGGAGCCGGCCGCGAGCGGGCCGTGCTGGCGCTGGACTCGCTGCTGGACTCCGACTCGCCGAGGATCGACGGCGAGGACAGCGAGCGGGTCCGGCGGCTCGCCGAACTGGAGGCGCCGCTCCCGCCGATCCTCGTGCACCGCGCGACGCTGCGCGTCATCGACGGGATGCACCGGGTCCGGGCCGCCCGCCTGCGCGGCGACGACACCATCGAGGCGGAGTTCTTCGACGGCGGTGACACGGATGCCTTCGCGCTCGCGGTACGGCTCAACATCGCGCACGGACTGCCGCTGACCCAGGCGGACCGGGCCGCCGCCGCCGAGCGGCTCCTGCGGGCGCGCCCCTCCTGGTCGGACCGGCGCATCGCCGCCGGCACCGGGCTCTCGGCCGGCACCGTCGCCGCCGTCCGGCGCCGTTCGACCGCGCAGGACGAACAGTTGAACACGCGCGTCGGCCGGGACGGACGGGTGCGCCCGCTGCGCGCGGCCGAGGGCCGGCTGCGCGCGAGCCAGGTGATCGCCGCCAACCCCGGGGCGACCCTGCGGGAGATCGCCGCCGTGGCCGGGATCGCGACGGCCACCGCCAAGGACGTACGGGACCGGATGCGGCAGGGCCGCGGCCCGCTGCCGGCCGGCAGGGTGCCGGGCAGAACCGGCGCCGCCCTGCCCGAGGCGTTGGGCACCACCGGGGCCGGGCGGGCCGCGGCCCGCGTCCCCGCCGCCGCCATCGGGCTGCTCCTGCCCAGCGTCTCCAAGGATCCGTCGCTGCGCACGGAGGCCGGACGCACCCTGCTGCGGATGCTGAGCGTCCACTCGATCGGCGACGAGGCGAAGTGGCTCCGTCTCGCGCGCAGCGTGCCCGGGCACCGTGCGGACATCCTCGCGCAGGCGGCCCGCCGCTGCGCCGACCACTGGCTGCGGCTCGCCAACGAACTGGAGAACCGCCGCGCCTGACCGTTTGTCAGGCGGCCCGCCGCCCGGCACCGGCCACGTCGGCCAGGGCCGCCCCCAGCCGCTCCAGGCACGCGTCGACCTCCCGCTCCGAGACGGTCAGCGGCGGCGCGAACCGGATGACGTCCGGGGCCACGGCGTTCACCAGCAGCCCCCTGTCCTGCGCCGCCTGCCGCACCCGCCCCGCGAGGTCGCCGCGCAGCACCAGCCCCAACAGCAGCCCCGCGCCCCGGACCTCCCCCGCGGCCGGGTGACCGAGGGCAGCCAGTCCCCGCCGCAGCCGCTGCCCCGTGCGGGCCACCCGGGCGAGCAGACCGGTCTCCTCGATGGTGTCCAGGACGGCGAGAGCCGCCGCGCAGACCACCGGGTTGCCGCTGAAGGTCGAGCCGTGCGTGCCGGGCGTGAGCAGCTCGGCGGCCGCGCCGAAGGCGAGGGTCGCGCCGATCGGCAGACCGCCGCCGAGCCCCTTGGCGAGCGTGACGACATCCGCCTCCACCCCGTCGGCCTGAGCGGCGAACCAGTGGCCCGTGCGCCCGATGCCGGTCTGGATCTCGTCCAGGACCAGCAGGGCACCGGCCGCCGCGGTGATCTCCCGGGCGGCCCGCAGATAGCCGGCCGGCGGCACGATCACACCGTTCTCGCCCTGCACGGGCTCCAGCACGACCAGCGCGGTGCGCGGGGTGACGGCGCGGCGCAGCGCCTCCGTGTCGCCGTACGGTACGTGGCTGACCTCGCCGGGCAGCGGCAGGAAGGGACGTTGCTTGGCGGGCTGGCCGGTGAGGGCGAGGGCGCCCATGGTGCGGCCGTGGAAACCGCCGGCGGCGGCCACCATGTGGGTGCGCCCGGTGAGCCGGCCGATCTTGAAGGCCGCTTCGTTCGCCTCGGCGCCGGAGTTGGAGAAGTAGACCCGGCCCTCGCGCCCCGCGAGCCGCAGCAGCCGCTCGGCGAGCCGCACGGTCGGTTCCGCGATGAACAGGTTCGAGACGTGCCCGAGCGAGGCGACCTGCTCCGACACGGCCCGCACCACGGCGGGATGGGCGTGGCCCAGGGCGTTGACCGCGATACCGCCGACGAAGTCCAGGTACTCGGTGCCCTCCGCGTCCCAGACCCGGGTGCCCAGACCGCGGGCCAGCGCGAGGGAGGGGGTGCCGAAGTTGTCCATCATGACGTCCTGCCAGCGCCGGGCCAGCGCCTCGTTGCCCGTGCTCATGAGGAGTACTCGCTGTTCTCGTGGACGTACGCGGCGGTGAGGTCGTTGGTCCAGATGACGGCGGAGTCCGCGCCCGCGTCGAGCTCGACGCGGATCGAGATCTCCCGGCCGGTCATGTCCACCAGCGCGCGGTCCTCGCCCACCGATCCGTTCTCGCAGACCCGGACGCCGTTGATGGCGACGTTCAGCCGGTCGGGTTCGAAGGCGGCCTTCGTCGTGCCGATGGCGGACAGGACCCGGCCCCAGTTGGGGTCCTCCCCGTGCAGGGCGCACTTGAGGAGATTGTTGCGGGCGATGGAACGGCCCACCTCGACGGCGTCGTCCTCGCTCGCGGCGCCCGTGACCTCGATGCGGATCTCCTTGTCGGCGCCCTCGGCGTCCTTGACGAGCTGCCGCGCGAGGTCGTCGCAGACGACGCGGACGGCTTCCGCGAACCCGGCGTACTCCGGGTTGACCCCGGAGGCGCCCGAGGCGAGCAGCAGCACGGTGTCGTTGGTGGACATGCAGCCGTCGGAGTCGACCCGGTCGAAGGTGACGCGGGTGGCGGCCCGCAGCGCCCGGTCCAGGTCCCCGCTGTCGACGACGGCGTCCGTGGTGAGCACGACGAGCATGGTCGCCAGGCCCGGCGCGAGCATCCCGGCACCCTTGGCCATCCCGCCGACGGTCCACCCGTCGTGGCCGGCCGAGGCCGTCTTGGGCATCGTGTCCGTGGTCATGATCGCGAGGGCCGCGTCCTTCCCGCCCGACTCCGACAGCCCGTCGGCGGCACGGTCGATGCCGGCCAGGAGCCGGTCCATGGGCAGCGGTACGCCGATCAGACCGGTGGAACAGACGGCGACGTCGGCCGGGGCGGCACCGAGCCGCGCGGCGGCCCGCTCCGCGGTGGCGCGGGTGTCGTGCGCGCCCTGGGAGCCCGTGCAGGCGTTGGCTCCGCCGGAGTTGAGCACGACCGCGTGCAGTACGCCGTCGGCGAGGCCGTCGCGGGTCCAGCGGACGGGCGCGGCCTGGACACGGTTGGAGGTGAAGACGCCCGCCGCGGCGTACCGCGGCCCCTGGTTGACGACGAGCGCCAGGTCGCGGCCCCCGTTCTCCTTGATCCCGGCGGCCAGTCCCGCCGCGGTGAAGCCTCGTGCCGAGGTGACGCTCACGGGGCGACTCCGATCGTGGAGAGGCCCTGTGCCTCCGGGAGGCCCAGGGCGATGTTCATGCTCTGCACGGCCCCGCCCGCCGTGCCCTTGACCAGGTTGTCGATGGCGCTGATCGCGACGACCCGGCGGGTCGCGGGATCGAGGGCCACCTGGACCTGCGCGGTGTTCGACCCGTGCACGGCGCCGGTCGCGGGCCACTGTCCCTCGGGCAGCAGCCGGACGAACGGCTCGTCGGCCAGGGCCTTGTCGTACGCGGCCCGTACGTCGTCGGCGTCCACCCCCGGGCGCGCGGCCGCGGAGCAGGTCGCGAGGATGCCGCGGGACATGGGGGCCAGCGTCGGGGTGAAGGAGACGGCGACCGGGGCGCCCGCCGCGGCGGCCAGGTGCTGGCTCATCTCGGGCGTGTGCCGGTGGGTGCCGCCCACGCCGTAGGGCCGCATGGAGCCCATGACCTCGCTGCCGAGCAGGTCCGTCCGGGCGGCCTTGCCCGCGCCCGAGGTGCCGGACGCCGCGACGACCACCGCCTCCGGTCCGGCGAGCCCGGCCGCGTACAGCGGGAAGAGGGCCAGCAGGACCGCGGTCGGATAGCAGCCCGGTACCGCGATGCGCCGGGTCCCGGCCAACGCGGTCCGGGCGCCTGGGAGTTCGGGCAGGCCGTAGGGCCAGGTGCCGGCGTGCGGGGAGCCGTAGAACGTCTCCCACGCCGCCGGGTCCGCGAGGCGGAAGTCGGCGCCGCAGTCGACGATCAGGGTCTCCTCGCCCAACTCCCGTGCGACGGCCGCCGACTGGCCGTGCGGCAGGGCGAGGAAGACGACGTCGTGGCCGGCGAGCGCAGCCGTGGAGGTCGGCAGGACCTCCCGGGCGGCCAGCGGGGCCAGGTGCGGCTGGAGCGCGCCCAGCCGCTGCCCCGCGCTGGAGTGCCCCGTCAGCGCGCCGATCTCCACCCCGGGATGGTTCAGGAGCAGGCGCAGGAGTTCACCTCCCGCGTATCCACTGGCTCCCGCCACGGCTGCTCGCACGGTCATGAGTCCTCCCCGTTGACAGTCAGGTCGTTCCAACGCGGCCGCGGGCCGGTGCTCCATACCTATCCGCCCGCACCTGACGGCGCGTCGAGTCCGGGCGGACCGGGGCCCCGGCCGTCCGGCGTCAGCCGGCCGGCGTGCCGCAGTACTCGGCGTCCAGGACGGGCAGCAGCGTCTCGCCGGCGAAGTCGCTGTTGTAGTTGAAGGTGAACACGTGACGGCCGTCCTCCGTGAAGGAGGAGACGGAGATCCAGCCCACCGCGCCGCCGTCGTGGTACCAGATGTCGGTTCCACAGCTCAGCGTGAGCCGTTCGACGCCGAGCCCGTAGGACGAGACCGGGACGTCGGGGTTGACGACGGTCGTCTTCATCTCCTTCAGCTGCTGCGGGGGCAGCAGCTTGCCGCCCATCAGCGCCGCGTAGAACCGGTTCAGGTCCGCCGCGCTGGAGATGATGTCGCCGTTGCCCCAGGCCTGTGACCCGTTCACCTCGGTGACGTCCTCGATCCGGTCCGGCTGGTCGGCGAAGAGCTTGGAGTAGCCGCGGCTGCTCGGCCGGGGCAGCGTGGTCGCCGTTCCCGGGTTCGACGTCGCCGTCAGGTCCAGCCGGGAGATGATCCGGCGGCGCACCTCGTCCTCGTACTTCTTGCCGCTGACCTTCTCTACCACCATCGCGGCGAGGACGTCGTTGGTGTTGGAGAACCAGTGCCGGACGCCGGGCCGGTACGCCGGCGGGTGGGAGAGGGCCACCTTGACCCGCAGGTCGTGCGCCAGGGTGTCGTAGCGGTGCTGGAGGTAGCCGTCCCCGAGCACGTACGTCTGCACGTACGCGGGGTCGGAGAAGTAGTCGAACAGGCCGCTGGTGTGGTTCAGGAGCTGGCGCACGGTGATGGCGCGGCCGTCGTTGCCGTTGCCCTGCACCACGCCGGGCAGCCACCGCTCCACGCTGTCGTCGAGGCTGAGCTTCTTCTCCGCCTCCATCTGCAGGAGCACGGTCGCCACGAAGGTGCTGGTGATGCTGCCGGTCCGGAACCGGTCGCTGAGGCCGCGCGGTGCTCCCGTCCTCAGATCGCCCACGCCCGTCGCCGACTTCCACACCCCGGAGGCGTCGCGCGCCTCGGCGGTGATGCCGGGCACGCCGGCCGCGACGGCCGCGTCGATCGCGCGCTGCGTCGCCGCGTGCGAGGCCGGCGTGGCGGCCCTGTCCTGCGCGGCCCCCGCCGGACCCGCGAAGGCGGTGGCCATGATCGCGCAGGCCGCCAGACCCACCACGCCGGCCCTCGGTCTCATCCGTCTTGTCGTCATGGCCCGCTCCCCTGTTGTCGCCCGTAGTTGGCCGATGTCCTACTTGTGCGCATCGACGGCGGCACCGTAGGTCAGCCGTGTCCCGGGCCGATAGCCCGTGCGGCGATCCCGCCGACCGCCGACCGGATGACCAGGCACGACAAGAGGAACAGGCCGCCGCGAACGGCCGGCCGGGGGAGGGCGGACCCCGGTGCCGGGGCGGGCCGCAGCCTGTGGGGCGGACCGTGGACGGCCGGAAGCGGTCGGTCGTATTCCGCCCCCGGGACCGTCAGCGGAGGCGGGACGACGCCGCGAGCGCCGTGCGCGCGTCCTGCTCGATCCGGCGCAGCAGCGGACCGGGGTCGTGCGCGAAGTAGAAATGGCCGCCGTCGAGGACGTGCAGCCCGATGAAGTGCTCGGTGCGCTCCGCCCAGCCGGCCATCCGCGCCGCCGGGGCCGCGTGGTCCCCGGCGCCCGCGAAGGCGGACAGGGCCACCGGCAGCGGCCCCGTGCCGGGCCGGGGGCGCCAGTTCTCCACCACCCGCAGATCGGCCCGGATGACCGGGGCGAACACGGCCCACAGGTCCGGGTCGTCGAAGACCTCGTCGGGTGTGCCGCCGAGCCGCTTGAGCCGGTCCCGCAGCGCGGCGTCGGACAGATCGCCGTAACGCACGGAGCGGTCGGCCGTGCACGGCGCGGGCCGCGCGGAGACGCCGGTCCACACCGGCCGGGGCAGGCCCGACGCGACGGCCCGGCAGGCGATCTCGTACGCGAGGAGGGCACCCATGCTGTGCCCGAACAGGGCGTAGGGGACGTCCGGTGCGGGCGCGACGGCGCGCAGCAGGAAGTCGGCGAGGAGCCCGGCGTCCTGGATCGGCGCGCGGTCCATGAGATGGCCGTGCCCCGGGGCGTCGAGGAGCCGCACGTCCCACGTGTCCGGCAGTCCGGCCGGCCAGTGGCGGAAGGGCACGTGCGAGCCGCCCGCGTGGTGCAGGACGAACAGCCGCAGCTCCGGCCGGGCCGGTCGGGTGCCGTCCATCGCTCTCCCTCGGCTCGGGCGCACCTGCCGACGATAGTGCCTCCGGTCACCGTACGGACCCCGCTCAAGGCCCGCTCCGGCCGTCCCGGAGCCCACGTCGAGCGGTTCTTTTCCGGTGTTCCCGAAGGCGGCGTCCGGGGCGGATACAGAACCGCTCGAGCCCGGGACGACTCGGCCCTCCGGCCCTTGTAGCCGCCTCGTCCGGGTCCCTACGGTGACGTGGCAACGCCGGGGTGGCCCGACGCCGTTGTCCGGCTCGCCGGACACCGCGTCCGCGGCCGACCGGACCACGCCGAACGGCGATCGTGCCTGGTGCTGTCGCGCCCGGCCCGCCGCATCCCAATCCCGAGTCATTCCGTGACGGTTAAGGACGGTGCCAGTTGAGCACGAACCCCTTCGATGACGAGGACGGCCGCTTCCACGTTCTGATCAACGACGAGGAGCAGCACTCCCTGTGGCCGGCGTTCGCCGAGGTGCCCGCGGGCTGGCGCGCCGTGTTCGGCGAGGCGTCCCGCGCCGAGTGCCTGGAGTACGTCGAGCAGAACTGGACCGACCTGCGGCCCAAGAGCCTCCAGGAGGCCATGGCGGGGGACTGACCCCCCGCTTCCCGGACGCGCGACACCCGCAAGGACACTTCGGATGGGGGAGATGAACGTGGCGACGGGCGCCGTGAGAACCGCGAGCAGACACGGGGCGAGGCCGGTGGCGGACGGTGGTGCGCCCGTACGCGACGTGGCCTCGAACTTCGTCGGGACACCGGCCAAGGTGCGGAAGTCGGGGATGACCTTCCCGCAGAACCTGCCGGAGAGGGCCTGGGAGGAGATCGGGACCAATCTGCGCGAGCTGGTGAACTCCTCCGCGTGGTGGCTCGCCGACTGGCTGCTCTTCGGCGAGGCCACGTACGGGTGGCGCCGGTACAAGGAGGCCATCGAGCGGACCGGTCTCGACTACCAGACCCTGCGCAACTACGCCTGGGTGGCCCGGCGGTTCGAGCACCACCGCAGGCGCGACTCCCTCAGCTTCGCCCATCACGCCGAGGTGACCCGCCTGGCGCCGCCCGAGCAGGACTACTGGCTGCGCAAGGCCGAACAGCAGAAGTGGTCGCGCAACGAACTGCGCAGGGCGGTCCGGGCCGGTCTGGCCGTGCAGAGCGGCGCCTCGCCCGCCGGCCCGTCCGCCGCCGACGCCACGGCCGCGGCCGACGGCGCTCCCGGCACCGGCCCCGACGGCGAGCAGGGCCGGCCGGCCCCCCGCCTCGCCGGGCCGCCCGCCGACCAGCACCGTCAGCAGGTCACGACACTCACCATAGAGCTCTCCGCCGGCCAGCTCGAGTACTACTCGAAGGCCGCCGCCGCGCACGGCCTCCCCGTCGACCAGTGGGTCACCCAGGTGCTCGACACCGCCGACCGGCGATCCGCCTAGAGGGACCTCTCACATCGGAGTCAGTTGATGATCCTTCAGGGAAAGCGGGTCGCCCTGCCCCCGGCGCCCGTCGTCCACCAGCAGTTCGAGGCGAACGCGGCGGCCACGCCCGACGCCCTCGCCGTCGTCCGTGCGGGCGAGCACATGACGTACGCCGAACTCGACGCCGCCGCGAACCGGTTCGCGCACTATCTCGTCGAGCGCGGCCACGGGCGCGGCGCGAAGGTCGGCCTGTGCCTCGACTACTCCTTCGGCCTGCTCGTCGCCCTCCTCGGCACGCTCAAGGCGGGCGCGGCCTATGTGCCGTTCGACCCGGCCTACCCGGCGGCCCGGCTGGAACAGCTGCTGGGGCAGGTGCCCGACCTCGCGCTGATCGTGGCGTCCGAGGCGACCGCCCCGATGGTCGCCGCCGCCACCGTCGACGTCGTCGACCTGGAGCGGCTCTCCGGCACGCTGGCCGGCCTCCCGGCGACCCGGCCCGCGGTCGAGGTGACCGGGGACGACCTGTGCTACGCGGTCTTCACCTCCGGTTCGACCGGCACGCCGAAGCTGACCGCGGTACGCCACGAGGGCTGGTTCAACCTCATGAACTGGCTGAAGCTCGAGTACGGCCTGGACGGCGGATCGCACAACCTGGTCGTCAGCGCGTTCGGCTTCGACCTGTCCCAGCGCGCCCTGATGACACCGCTGTTCTGCGGCGCGACCCAGCACCTCATGGCGAGCCGGAACTTCGACGCCATGATGGCCTACCGCATTCTCGACCAGCACGACATCCGCGTGGTGCACTGCGCCTCCAGCACTCTGTACGTCCTCGTGGACTGGGAGACCGCGCGAGGCGGCGACGCGCTCACCCGGCTCGACCACGTGCTCTTCGGCGGGGAGGCGCTCAAGCCCGAGCGGCTCACCGAATGGATGCGCCGCGAGGGCAACACGTGCACGCTGCTGCACCAGTACGGCGTCGCCGAGTGCACGGACGTCGCGACCTCCTACGACCTGTCCGCGTACCGGGCCGGCGACCATGCCATCGCTCCGGTCGGCAGGCCCGCGTACAACACCGACATCCACCTGCTCGACGAGCAACTGCGCGGCGTCGCGCCGGGGGAGTCCGGCGAGATCTGCATCGCCGGGGCGGGCGTCGGCGCGGGCTACCTGGGCGGCTCGGGCCCGGAGAACGCGAAGTTCACGACCGTCGTCATCGACGGCGCCCCGGTCCGGCTCTACCGCACGGGCGATCGCGGCCACGTCACGGAGAACGGTGAACTCGTCGTCGCCGGACGGATGGACGCGCAGGTCAAGGTGCGCGGCATGCGGATCGACCCCACCGACATCGAGCGGGTCCTCGGCCGGCTGCCCGGGGTCCGGGAGGCCGCCGTCGCGGTCACGCGAAGCGGTGCGGGGGAGGCCGAACTGACCGCCTTCGTCGTGCCCACGCGGCATGAACTCACCGAGGACGACCTGCGCTCCGGGCTGCTGCGGGTCCTGCCGCGGAACATGGTCCCGGCCCGGTTCGTGAACATTCTCCGCCTCCCGCTCAGCCCGCACGGGAAGGTCGACCGCGCGGCGCTCGTCGCGTCGCTGGAGAAGCATCACGCACTCAGCGCCGGCGGCACCGCGGCATGAATCGGCAAGGACCGTCATGACGAACGAGAGGACTGCGATGATCGCCGACCGCGTGCACGCCATCTGGTGCCGTGAACTGAAACGCGACAACATTTCGCCCGATGACGATTTCTTCGCCCTTGGCGGCCAGTCCGTCATCATGGTGCAGATCCAGGGCGCATTCATGGACGAGCTCAACGTCGAGGTCCCGATGGACCAGATGTTCCTCAATCCGACGGTGGCGTCCATCACCGCATACATCGAATCGCTCGGCGCGGTGGCCTCTTCGTAACAGGTCCTGTCAGGGCCTGAGTTGTGTCCCGCCGGCGGGACACCGTGATTAGCATCGAAATGAAAAAGAGGCTGCGGTCGAGCCGTGCCAAAAATCATCCGGTAAGAGAGGAGAGCCATGTACGACGTGATTGTCGTAGGTGCCCGTTGCGCGGGTTCGCCGACGGCCATGCTCTTTGCGCGGCAGGGTTATCGTGTCCTGCTTCTGGAAAAGGCGAAATTCCCGCAGGACACGCTCTCCTCGCATTACATCCATATGCAGGGAATGTCCTTGCTCAGCCGCTGGGGGCTCCTCGACAAGCTCCGCGACGCGGGGTGCAGGAAGATCACCCGGCAGAGCTACGAGGGCCCGGGCGTCCGCATCGAAGGCTTCTCCCTGCCGCTCGACGGAGTCACGTACACGTACGCGCCGCGGCGGTACGTGCTCGACCCGCTCCTCGCGGAGGGCGCCGTCGAGGCGGGCGTGGACTTCCGGCAGGGCTGCGCGGTCAAGGACCTGGTGTGGGAGGACGGCCGGGTCGCCGGCGTGCGCTACACGACGCCCGGCGGAGCCCTCGCCGTCGAGCGGGCCCGCCTGGTCGTCGGCGCGGACGGCATGCGCTCGCTGGTCGCCCGCAAGGCGGGAGCACCGAACGTCATCGAGCACCCGCGCGTCACCTGCACCTACTACAGCTACTGGGCCGACGTGCCCTCGGACTTCGAGCTGTACGAGCGCCCCGGCCGCTGGATCGGCGTCATCCCCACCAACGACGACCTCACGCTGCTCATGACGTACTTCCCGCAGGAGGAGTACCAGGACGTCCGCAAGGGCGTGGAGCCGTTCTACCTCGACACCTTCCGCACCACCGCCCCCGAGCTCCACGAACGTATGCGCGCGGGCCGGCGCGTGGAGCAGCTCTACGGCACCGGCCACCAGGAGAACTTCTTCCGCAAGGCGTACGGGCCCGGCTGGGCGCTGATCGGCGACGCCGTCACTCACAAGGACTCCATCACCGCCCGCGGCATCACCGAGGCCTTCGTCCAGGCACAGTCGCTGACCGAGTACATCGGCCAGGACCTGCACGAGGACGCCGCGCTCGACGCGGCGCTGGAGCGCTACGAGCTCAACCTGAGCGGCGAGGCCCTCAGCCAGTACCAGGGCGCCCTCAACGTGGCCGAGCTCAAGCCCGAGGGGCGCACCGACATGCTGCGCAAGCTGGTCGGCCACCAGGAGCACATCGACCGGTACTTCTCGACGCTGTCGGGCGCGTGCTCCCTCGACGACTTCTACAACGACGACCTGCTGACCCTGCTCGACCAGAGCTGAGTGACGACCGCTTCCCGGTTGCCGATTTGGAGACACAATGATCCCGTTGTCGTTCGCGCAGCGTCGGCTGTGGTTCGTGGACCGGTTCGAAGGCCCCTCGCCGACCTACAACGGCGCCTTCGCCCTGCGGCTGACCGGTGAGCTGGACGTGCCGGCCCTGCGGGCCGCCCTGCGCGACCTCGTCGAGCGGCACGAGGCCCTCCGCACGGTGATCGTCGAGGGCGACGACGGTGTCCCGCACCAGCAGGTCCTCGCCTCCGGGCAGCGCCCGCTCGAACTGGGGCTCGTCGAGGCCGCGGGGGAGCGGGAGCGGGCCGCGGCGGTCGACGCGGTGGCCACCGAGACCTTCGACCTGGCCGCGGACATACCGATCCGCGCCCGCCTGATACGCAGCGCGCCGCAGGAGCACACCCTGGTCGTCGTGGCCCACCACATCGCGGTGGACGGCGAGTCCTTCGGACCCCTGTTCCGCGACCTGACCACGGCGTACGCGGCCCGCCGCGAGGGTGCCGCCCCGGCCTGGGAGCCGCTGCCCGTCCAGTACGCGGACTACACGCTGTGGCAGCTCGACGTGCTCGGCGACGAGGCCGACCCGGAAAGCGTCGCGGCCGGCCAACTCGCCTACTGGCGCGACATGCTGGCCGACCTGCCGCAGCCGATCCAGCTGCCGACGGACCGCCCCCGCCCGCGGGTGATGAGCCCCGACGGCGACCGCGTCCCGTTCCGCATCGAGCCCGCGCTGCTCGGCGCCGTGGAGAAGCTGGCCACGGAGGCCGACGCCACGGTGTCGATGGTGATGCACACGGCGCTCGCCGTGCTCCTGCACCACCTCGGCTGCGGCGACGACCTGCCGATCGGCGCCCCGATCACGGACCGCACCGACGAGGAACTGCGCGACCTCATCGGGTTCTTCGTCAACACGTGGGTGCTGCGCGCCGACCTGAGCGGCAACCCGACCTTCCGCACCCTGCTCGACCAGGTGCGCGAGCGGTCCCTGGCCGCGTACGACAACCAGGACATGCCGTTCGAGCGGCTCGTGGAACTGCTCAACCCGGACCGTTCCACCGCGTACAACCCGTTCTTCCAGGTGATGCTCTCCTGGCAGCCGCCCGTGCCGGACCTGGAGATACCGGGCCTCGCCGTGCGCACCGAACGCCTGGAGACGGCCACCGCCAAGTTCGACCTCTTCTTCGATCTGCTGCCGGACGCCTCCGGCGGGGCCCGGTGCCGGCTGGAGTACTCCACCGGACTGTTCGACCGCGACACGGCCGAGGGCCTCGCGCGGCGGTTCGTCCGCGTCCTGGAGCAGTTCGTGGCCGACGCCGGGCGCACGATCGGCACCGTCGACGTCCTCGACGACGCCGAGCGCGAGCGCCTGATCGCCCCGCTCGACCCCGCCGCACTGGCCTCCGCCACGACCGTGCCCGACCTCTTCGAGCGGCAGGTGGCGGCGACGCCCGACGCCCCGGCCCTCGTCTGCGACGGCCGGACCCTGACCTACCGCGAGCTCGACGACCGCGCCAACGCGGTCGCCTGGGAGCTCGTCCGCCACGGCGCCGGCCCCGAGGACCTGGTGCTGCTCGCGCTGGCCCGCACCGAGGACCTGGTGGCCGCGCTGCTCGGCATCCTCAAGTCCGGTGCCGGATACGTGCCGTTGGACCCGCAGTACCTCGCCGGACGCGCCGAGAGCGTGCTGGCGCAGGCCGCCCCGCGCTTCGCGGTCACCGACACCGCGACCTGGCGGGAGGTGCCGGCCGACGGCGTCACCGCCCTGAACATGGACGAGCGGACGCAGTGGCCGACGGCCCAGGGCGCCCCCGACGACACGAGCCGGACCAGGCCGCTGGACCCGGACCACGTGGCGTACGTGATGTTCACCTCCGGCTCCACGGGCAGGCCGAAGGGCGCCACCCTCACCCACCGCGGCGTGGTCGCCGGCGTGCGGGAGCTGGTGCGGGTGCTCGACGCGCCGGCCGGCTGGCGGATGCTCGCCGGCACCTCCGTCAACTTCGACGTCTCCGTATTCGAACTGCTCACCACCCTGTCCACCGGCGGCACCGCCGAACTGGTCGAGAACGCCCTGGACCTCGCGACACGCGACAGCTGGGACGGCCACGTCATCAGCGGCGTCCCCACGGTCCTCGCCGAACTCGTGCCCCACCTGCACAAGGCGCCGAACGTCCGCTCGGTCGTCTTCGCGGGCGACGTCCTGCCCGGACGCCTGGTGCGCCAGGTGCGCGAGGCCCTGCCCGCCGTGCAGATCGTCAACTCCTACGGCCAGAGCGAGAGTTTCTACGCCACCACGTTCTCCCTCGCCGCGTCCGACGACTGGGCCGACGGCGACGTCGCCCCCATCGGCACACCGCTGGGCGGCATGCGCGCCTACGTCCTCGGCCCCGGCCTCGCCCCCGCGCCGCAGGGCGTGATCGGCGAGCTGTACGTGGTCGGCACCTGCCTGGGCCGCGGCTACCACGGCCGCCCCGCCCTGACCGCGGAACGCTACGTCGCCAACCCCTACGGCCCCGCCGGTGAGCGGATGTACCGCACCGGTGACCTCGCGCGCTGGAACGCGCAGGGGCAGCTGGAGTGCGTCGGCCGCGGCGACGGACAGGTCAAGGTGCGCGGCTTCCGGATCGAGACCGCCGAGGTCGAGTCCGCGATCACCGCCCACCCCGGCATCAGCGAGGCCGTCGTCATCAGCCGCGAGGTGCCCGCCGGCGGCAAGCGGCTCGTCGCCTACGTGGTGCACACCGGCGAGGGCGGCGTCGGCGACGACGGCGCGGGCGGCATCGGCGACGTCGACGTGCTCGCCGGGGCGTCCGCCGCCGAGCTGCGCACCTTCGTCGCGGCACGACTGCCCGACTACATGGTCCCCTCCGCGTTCGTCGCGCTGGGCCGTCTGCCGCTCGGCCCGACCGGCAAGCTCGACCGCGCGGCCCTGCCCGAACCTGAGTTCCTGGGCGAGACCTACCGGGAGCCGCGCACCGAGGCCGAGCAGATCATCACCGCCGCCTACGCGGACGTGCTCGGCGTCGACCGGATCGGCATCGACGACGACTTCTTCGCGGTCGGCGGCGACAGCCTGCGCTCCATCCAGGTGGTGGCCCGCGCCCGCGCCCGCGGCCTGGAACTGTCCACCCGCGAGATCTTCGAGTGCCGCACGGCCGCCCGCCTCGCCGAGGTGGCCGCCGCCCGCCAGGGCCTGGCACCGGTCCTCGACGAGCTGGAGGGCGGCGGCGTCGGCCCGATGCCGTTGCAGCCCGTGGCCCGGGAGGTGTTCGGACACGGCGGCGGGACGAACCGTTTCGCCATGTCGATGGTGCTCGAACTGCCCGAGACCGTGGACGCGGACGGACTCGCCGCGACGCTCGACGCCGTCCTGGACCGCCACGACCTGCTCCGCTCCCGTCTGGTCCCCGGCGACGAGCCCACCCTCGTGGCGGGCGAGGCCGGCACCGTGCGCGCGGCCGGCCTGATCCGCCGCGTCGACTGCGCCGGCCCCTTGCAGGCGCCGTCCGCGCTCGCCGACGCGAAGGCGGAGCTGTACGACGCGGTCGGCCGGCTCGATCCGGAGGCCGGGCGGATGGCGGACTTCGTCTGGTTCGCCCCGCAGTCGGGTCCCGGCCGGCTCCTCGTGGTGCTGCACCACCTGGTGGTCGACGGCGTCTCCTGGCGCATCCTGATGTCCGACCTCGCCGAGGCCTGGCAGCACGTCCGCGCCGGCCGGGCCCCCGAGCTGCCGCCCGTCGGCACCTCGGCCCGCCGCTGGGCGGCCGCCCTTCAGGACGAGGCCCTGAGCGAGGAGCGGGAGGCCGAGCTCGACCACTGGCGCGATCTCCTCGAAGACGTCAACCCGCCGCTGGGCGCCCGCGCGTTCGACCCGTCCGTCGACCTGTGGTCCACCGTCGAGACCGTGCGGGTGCAGCTGCCCGCCGACATCACCGAGGCCGTGCTGACCGAGTTGCCCGCGGCGTTCCGCGCCACCGGCACCGACGTGCTGCTCGCCGCGCTCGCCCTGGCGGTCAACCGCTGGCGCGGCACCGACGAGTCCACCCTGGTCCGCCTCGAAGGGCACGGCCGCGAGGAAGAAGTCGTCCCCGGCGCCGACCTGTCGCGCACCGTCGGATGGTTCACCACCATGTACCCGGCCCGCGTCGACGTGCGGGGCGTGGACCCGGCCGACGTCCTCGCCGGAGGACCCGCCGCCGCCCAGGCGATCAAGCGGGTCAAGGAGCAGTTGCGCGCGGTCCCCGGCAGGGGCATCGGCTACGGGCTGCTGCGCCACCTCAACCCGGAGGCCGCCGAACAGCTCGCCGACCTCGCCGTACCGCAGATCGGCTTCAACTACCTCGGCCGGATCTCCGACAGCGACGTGCCCGAGCACCTGCGCACCGACGGCTGGGGCCCCTCCGCGTGGTCCGCCGAGCTGATCGCCGAGCCCGACCCGGACCTGCCCGCGCTCTCCGCCCTCGAGGTCAACTCGGTCGCCACCGACACCCCCGACGGCACCCGGCTGCAGGCCGCCTTCATGTTCCCCACCGGGGTGCTCTCCCGCGAACAGGCCACACAGCTGGCCGAGTCGTGGGTCGAGATCCTGAACGGCATGGCCGCGCACGCCGCGAGCGGGAAAGCCGGCGGTCTGACCCCGTCGGACGCTCCGCTGGTCACGGTGGGCCAGGACGACATCGAGACCTGGGAGGAGCGCTACGGCCGCCTCGCCGAGGTGTGGCCGCAGGCCCCGGGCCAGTCCGGCATCCAGTTCCAGGCGGCTCTCGCCGACGGCAACTTCGACGTCTACCACATGCAGTTCGTCCTGCACCTGTCCGGCACCGTGGACCCGGCACGCATGCGGGCGGCCGGACAGGCCCTGCTCGAGCGGTATCCGAACCTGCGCTCCGCGTTCCTCACCACGGCCGAGGGCGAACCGGTGCAGGTCGTGGCCGAGCACGTCACGCTGCCGTGGCGCCATCTCGACCTGACGGGGCAGACCGGGGCCGAGCAGGACGCCGCGCTCGACGCGGCCCTCGCCGCCGACCGTGGCGACCAGCTCGACCCCGCCCGGCCGCCGCTGCTGCGGCTGGCCCTGCTCACCTGCGGACCACGGCAGTCCAAGCTCATCATCACGGCGCACCACACCCTCTTCGACGGCTGGTCGTCACCGCTGGTGATCACGGACCTGATCCGGCTGTACGGCGACGCCGCCGCGCTCGGCCCCGTCCGCTCCTACGGCGACTACCTGACCTGGCTGTCCCGCCAGGACCGGGACGCGTCGGCGGCCCGCTGGAAGGACGAGCTCGACGGCTTCGACCAGCCGACTCTCGTGGCCGCGGACCTGGTCGCCGAGGGCGACGCGGCATCGCTCGGCCGCGTCGAGGTGCCGTTCAGCATCGACCAGGGCCGTGAACTGGCGCGGCGCGCCGCCGAACTGGGCGTCACGCTCAACACGCTGCTCCAGGGCGCCTGGGCGGTCGTGCTCGCCAAGCTGACCGGACAGCAGGACGTCGTGTTCGGCGCCGCGGTCAACGGCCGCCCCGCCGATCTGACGGGGTCCGACGAGATGGTCGGCCTGTTCATCAACACCCTGCCGACGAGGGTCCTGTGCCGACCGGAGCACACGCTCGCCGAGGTCATCACGAACCTCCAGAACCGGCAGATCAGCCTGCTCGACCACCACTACTACGGCCTGGCCGACATCCAGCGCGGCACCGGTCTGCCGTCCCTGTTCGACACGATCGTGGTCTTCGAGAACTACCCCATCGACCGCGAGGGGATCATCGAGGCGAACGACTCGGCGGGCCTCACCATCGACGCCATCCGCCCCTTCGCCGGCTCCCACTACCCCCTCACCCTCAACTCCTCCGACCCGTACCTGCGGCTCTCCCTCGACTACCAGCGCAACATCTACGAGCGCGACGCGGCCGAGACCGTCGCCGCCCGCCTCGTCCGCGTGCTGGAACAGGTCCTGGAGGACCCGACGGTGCCGGTGGGCGCGGTGGACGTGCTCGGGGACGACGAACGCGACTGGCTCGTCAACCGCATCAACGCCACGGGGCGTGAGGTGGCGGTGGGGACGTTGCCGGGGGCGTTCGAGGCGCAGGTGGAGCGGTCGCCGGATGCGGTGGCGTTGGTGGGTGAGTCGGAGTCGTTGTCGTATGCGGAGTTCAATGCGCGGGCGAACCGGCTGGCGCATTGGCTGATCGAGCGGGGTGCGGGTCCGGAGCGTCTGGTGGCGGTGCGGATTGCGCGGTCGGTGGATCTGCTGGTGGCGATCTATGCGGTGGTGAAGTCGGGTGCGGCGTATGTGCCGGTGGACCCGGAGTTGCCGGCGGACCGGGTGCGTCATGTGCTGGACGTGGCTCAGCCGTTGCTGGTGCTGGATGAGGTGTTGCCGGATGTGGCTTCGTATCCGGAGTCGAATCCGGTGCGGGAGCTGTCTCCGGATCATGCGGCGTATGTGATCTTCACGTCGGGTTCGACGGGTGGTCCGAAGGGTGTGCAGGTGGCACATCGGTCGATCATGAACCGGTTGGCGTGGGGGCTGGGTTATTTCGGGGTGGGCCCGGCGGATCGGGTGCTGCTGTCGACGACGGCGAGTTTCGATGTGTCGGTGCCGGAGTTGTTCGCGGCGTTGCAGGTGGGTGCGGCGGTGGTGATCGCGCGTCCGGACGGGCGGCGTGATCCGGCGTATCTGGCGGAGTTGATCCGGCGTGAGGGGGTGACGGGGGCGGACTTCGTGCCGTCGTTGCTGGAGGTGTTCGTCGCGGAGCCGGGTGCGAGTCGGTGCACGAGTCTGCGGTGGATCGAGGTGGCGGGTGAGGCGTTCCCGCCGGCTTTGGCGAACAGGGTCGCCGAGGTGCTCCCGCAGTGTGGTGTGTTCAACCTGTATGGGCCGACGGAGGCGTCGGTGGAGGTGACCGCGTACCGGCATGTGCCGGGGGCGGATCGGGTGCCGATCGGGGCGCCGGTGTGGAACACGCAGGTGTATGTGCTGGACGCGGCGCTGAAGCCGGTGGCGCCGGGGGTCGCGGGTGAGTTGTATCTGGCGGGCGCGGGGCTGGCGCGGGGCTATCTGGGTCAGACCGCTTTGACGGCGGGGCGGTTCGTGGCCTGCCCGTTCGGTGCTCCGGGGACGCGGATGTATCGCACCGGGGACCTGGTGCGCTGGTCGCAGGACGGTCAGGTCGAGTACATCGGGCGGACCGACTTCCAGGTCAAGGTCCGCGGCTTCCGCATCGAACTCGCCGAGATCGAACAAGCCCTCACCGACCACCCCGACGTCGACAGCGCCGTCGTCGTCGTACGCGAGGACCGGGCCGACGACCAGCGCATCGTCGCCTACGTCGTACCGGCCGGCACCGCGACACCGTCCGCACTGGACCTCACCGCCCTGACGGACCACGTCCGCGGGCACCTGCCCGACTACATGGTCCCCACCGCGATCGTGCCGCTCACCGAGTTCCCCACGACGACCAGCGGAAAGCTCGACCGCAAGGCGTTGCCCGCACCGGACCACACCGAGACGGAGACCGGACGCGGACCGCGCAACCCCACCGAGGAAGTCCTCTGCCGGCTCTTCGCCGACCTGCTCGGCCTGGCGGAGATCGGCATCGACGCCGACTTCTTCGACCGCGGCGGGCACTCGCTGCTCGCCACCCGGCTGACCGGCCGCATACGCAATGAGCTCCACGTCGACGTGAAAGTCACGACGGTCTTCCGTCATCCGACCGTCGCCCAGCTGGCGGTGCAGATCGAGGAACTGGCTACGTCGAACCGCCCCCGGCTGCGTCCCCAGCTGGGCCAGATGACCGTTTAGGAGAAGCGTCGATGATCCCCTTGTCCTTCGCCCAGCGGCGGATGTGGTTCCTGCACCGCCTGGAAGGGCCGTCCGCGACCTACAACATCCCGTTCGTGCTCCGCCTGGACGGGGCCCTCGACATCGCGGCCCTGGCCGCGGCGGTCACGGACGTCGCCGAACGGCACGACAGCCTGCGCACCCTGGTCGTCGAGAACGCCGACGGCACACCGGAGCAGCGGGTCCTGCCCCCCGAGGAGGCGGCCCTGCCGTTCCGCGTGGTCGACGTGAACGCCGACGACGTGGACGCCGCACTGCACGAGGAACTGGTCCTGGGCTTCGACCTGGAGACCGAACTCCCGCTGCGCACCACCGTGTTCCGGCTCTCCCCGCACGAGCACGTCCTGGCGTTCGTGTTCCACCACATCGCGGCCGACGGCTCCTCGATGGCCCCGTTCCTGAAGGACCTGGTCACCGCCTACACGGCCCGCCACGGCAGAACCGCGCCGCAGTGGGTGCCGCTGCCGGTCCAGTACAAGGACTACACCCTGTGGCAGCGGCAGCTGCTGGGCGAGGACGGGGACCGCGAGAGCGTCGCCGCACCCCAGATCGCCTACTGGCGCAAGGAACTGGACGAGGTGCCGCAGCCGACGCAGCTCCCGCTGGACCGGCCGAGACCCACGATCGTGGGACACCGCGGCGGCCACGTCGCGTTCCTGCTCGACTCCGACCTGGTCTCCCGGCTCGGCAAGGTGGCCGCCGACCGCGGCGCCACCGCCCCGATGGTGGCCCAGGCCGCTCTCGCCGTCCTGCTGAACAAGCTCGGCGCCGGTGAGGACGTCACGATCGGCAGCCCGATCGCCGGGCGCACCGACGAGGCGCTGAACGACCTGGTCGGCTTCTTCGTCAACACCTGGGTGCTGCGCGCCGACCTGTCGAAGAATCCGACCTTCGGCGACATGGTGGAACAGGTACGGGACAAGGCCCTGGCCGCGTACGACAACCAGGACGTCCCCTTCGAGCGGCTCGTGGAACTGCTCAACCTGGAGCGCTCGACCTCGTACCCGCCGCTGTTCCAGACGATGCTGGCCTGGCAGTTCGTGTGGCCTGACATCGAGATGCCGGGCCTGGAGGTCACCCCCGTCCCGGCCGGTACGGACACCGCGAAGTTCGACCTCTTCTTCAACATCGTCCCCGACGCCTCGGGCCGTGCCCACGGGCGCCTCGAGTACGCGGCGGACCTGTTCGACCACTCCACGGCGGTCGCCGTGGTCGACCGTCTCGTCCGCATCCTGGAGCAGGTGGCCGCCGACCCCGGCGTGCGCCTCGGGAACGTCGACGTACTGGACCAGGCCGAGCGGAAGCTGCTCCTCACCGACTGGAACGCCACGGGGCGTGAGGTGGCGGTGGGGACGTTGCCGGGGGCGTTCGAGGCGCAGGTGGAGCGGTCGCCGGATGCGGTGGCGTTGGTGGGTGAGTCGGAGTCGTTGTCGTATGCGGAGTTCAATGCGCGGGCGAACCGGCTGGCGCATTGGCTGATCGAGCGGGGTGCGGGTCCGGAGCGTCTGGTGGCGGTGCGGATTGCGCGGTCGGTGGATCTGCTGGTGGCGATCTATGCGGTGGTGAAGTCGGGTGCGGCGTATGTGCCGGTGGACCCGGAGTTGCCGGCGGACCGGGTGCGTCATGTGCTGGACGTGGCTCAGCCGTTGCTGGTGCTGGATGAGGTGTTGCCGGATGTGGCTTCGTATCCGGAGTCGAATCCGGTGGTCGGTCTTGAGCCGGACCATGCGGCGTATGTGATCTTCACGTCGGGTTCGACGGGTGGTCCGAAGGGTGTGCAGGTGGCGCACCGGTCGATCATGAACCGGTTGGCGTGGGGGCTGGGTTATTTCGGGGTGGGCCCGGCGGATCGGGTGCTGCTGTCGACGACGGCGAGTTTCGATGTGTCGGTGCCGGAGTTGTTCGCGGCGTTGCAGGTGGGTGCGGCGGTGGTGATCGCGCGTCCGGACGGGCGGCGTGATCCGGCGTATCTGGCGGAGTTGATCCGGCGTGAGGGGGTGACGGGGGCGGACTTCGTGCCGTCGTTGCTGGAGGTGTTCGTCGCGGAGCCGGGTGCGAGTCGGTGCACGAGTCTGCGGTGGATCGAGGTGGCGGGTGAGGCGTTCCCGCCGGCTTTGGCGAACAGGGTCGCCGAGGTGCTCCCGCAGTGTGGTGTGTTCAACCTGTATGGGCCGACGGAGGCGTCGGTGGAGGTGACCGCGTACCGGCATGTGCCGGGGGCGGATCGGGTGCCGATCGGGGCGCCGGTGTGGAACACGCAGGTGTATGTGCTGGACGCGGCGCTGAAGCCGGTGGCGCCGGGTGTCGCGGGTGAGTTGTATCTGGCGGGCGCGGGGCTGGCGCGGGGCTATCTGGGTCAGACCGGTCTGACGGCGGGGCGGTTCGTGGCCTGCCCGTTCGGTGCTCCGGGGACGCGGATGTATCGCACCGGGGACCTGGTGCGCTGGTCGCAGGACGGTCAGGTCGAGTACATCGGGCGGACCGACTTCCAGGTCAAGGTCCGCGGCTTCCGCATCGAACTCGCCGAGATCGAGCAGGCCCTCACCGACCACCCCGGCGTGGCCCAGGCCACCGTGGTGGTCCGCGAGGACCGCGAGGGCGGCAAGCGCCTCGTCGGCTACGTCGTGCCCGACCCCGGCGCCGCGGTCGAGGACGCCGACGACCAGCAGGACGACTGGCGCGAGCTCTACGACGACAGCTACCGGGCCTCCGAGGACGAGGCGTGGGGCGAGGACTTCCAGATGTGGACGTCGTCGTACGACGGCGAGCCCATCCCCGTCGGGCAGATGCGGCAGTGGCGGGACGCGGCCGTCGCCCAGGTGCTGCGGTACGCGCCCCGGCGCGTCCTGGACATCGGCGTCGGCTCCGGCCTGCTCCTCGCCAAAATCGTCGGCGAGGTCGACGAGTACTGGGGCACCGACATCTCCGCTCCCGTCGTGGAACGCGTCACCGCCCAGGCCGAGCGGTTCGGGTTCGGCGACCGGGTCCACCTCAGCGCCCGTACCGCCGACGAACTGTCCGACCTGCCCAAGGGCCGCTTCGACACGGTGGTCCTCAACTCCGTCGCCCAGTACTTCCCGAGCGCCGAGTACCTGGACCACGTCCTGAGCCAGGTCATGGAACTGCTCGAACCCGGCGGCCGCATGATCGTCGGCGATGTGCGCAACGCCTCGACGCTGCGCGTCCTGCTCACCGCCGTCCAGCGCGCCGCCCACCCGCACGCCTCGCACGACGAACTGCGGACCTTCGTGGAGAAGGAACTGCTCGCCGAACGCGAACTCGTGGTCCCCCCGGAGTGGTTCGCCGACTGGGCGGCCCGGCACTCCGTCGCCGTGGACATCCGCCTCAAGCCGGGAGAGGCCCACAACGAACTGACCCGGCACCGCTACGAGGTCGTCCTGCACAAGGCGCCCGCCGACGTGCTCGACCTCTCCGGCCTGCCGGAGGTGCCGTGGGGCGGCCGGCTCGCCACCCCCGCCGACCTCGCGGGGCGCACGGAGGACGGGCCCGTGCGCGTCACCGGCATCCCCTCCGCCCGGCTGTCCGAGGAGGCCGCCGTCGCGGTCGCCGCCGGGCTCCTCGACCCGACCGCGCTGCCCGGCGAAGCGGTCGACCCGCACGACCTGACCGAATGGGCCCACGCTCACGGCCTGACAGCCGTCCTCACGCTGTCGGGCGAGGACCCGCGCTGCTACGACGCGCTGCTGCTGCCCGCGCTGCCCGCCGAGGCCGCCGTCACCGGCACGTTCGTCACCACCGACGCGGGCCGGCGCGCCCGGCCCAACACCCCGGCCCTCGCCAAGGCGATCGGCCCGCTCCTCGCCGGACTGCCCGACTACCTGACCGAGCGGCTCCCCGGCTACATGGTGCCCGCCGCCCTCGTGCCGCTCTCCGAGATCCCGCTGACCCCGAGCGGCAAGCTGAACCGGCGCGTGCTGCCGCCCCCGGACTACGCGCAGGCATCGACCGGACGCGCGCCGCGCAACCGGATCGAGGAATCCTTCTGCGCACTGTTCGCCGAGGTCCTCGGTCTGCGGACCGTCGGCATCGACGACGACTTCTTCACGACCGGCGGCGACAGCATCCGGTCCATCCAGGTCGTCGCCCGGGCCAGGGCGCTCGGCATGGCCGTCAGCACACGGGAGGTCTTCGAGCACCGCACCGTCGCCCGCCTCGCCGAACTGGTCGAAGGACGCGACGACGAACGCGTGACCCTGGCCGAACTGCCCGGCGGCGGCGTCGGCCGGGCCCCGCTGCCCCCCATGGCGGCGCACGTCCTCGAACTGGGCGGCGGCATCGGCCGGTTCTCCATGTCCGGCATGCTGACCCTGCCCGACGACATCGACCGCGCGGGACTGCTCGCCACTCTCCAGACCGTTCTCGACCGGCACGACGTGCTCCGTTCCCGGCTCGACCGGGAGGCGCCCGGACTGCTGATCGCGCCGCCCGGCAGCGTCGACGCCGCCGGTCTGCTGCGCGAGGTCTCCCTCGACGGTGCCGACGTGCACGCCGAACTCGACGCCGCCGCCGACCGGCTCGACCCGGACGCCGGTGTCGTGGCGCAGTTCGTGCGGTTCACCTCCGGCACGGACGCCGACCGGCTGCTGATCGTCCTCCACCACCTCGTCGTCGACGGGGTGTCGTGGCGGATCCTGGTGCCCGAGCTGGCCGCCGCCTGGCAGCGGGTCCGCGCCGGTGACGCCCCGCAGCCCGCCCCGCAGGGCACGTCCCTGCGCCGCTGGGCACACGCCCTGGCCGACCTGGCGGCCGACCCGGAGACCGCGGCGGCCCAACTGCCGGTGTGGCAGGGCATCCTCCAGGGCGACGAGCCCGTGCTCGGCGCCCGGGAACTGGACCGCGCACAGGACGTCACCGCCACCGTGGACACCGTCCGCGTCCAGCTCCCCGCGGACGTCACGCAGACGCTGCTGACCCGGGTGCCCGCGGTCTTCCGCGGCCGGGTCGACGACGGACTGCTCGCCGCCCTCGCGCTGGCGCTGGCCCACTGGCGCCACGCCCGCGGCGAGTCGGCCTCCTCGACGCTCGTGCGCATGGAGGGCCACGGCCGCGAGGAACACGTGATACCCGGCGCCGACCTGTCGAGCACCATCGGCTGGTTCACCTCGGTGTTCCCGGTACGCCTGGACCTGACCGGCGTCGACGTGGCGGACGCGCTCGCCGGCGGCGCGGCCGCGGGCCGCGCGGTCAAGGCCGTCAAGGAACAGCTGCGGGCGGTGCCGGACAACGGCATCGGCTACGGCGTGCTGCGCCACCTCAACGCCGAGACCGGAGCCGTCCTCGCCGCCGGACGCGAACCGCAGATCGGCTTCAACTACCTGGGCCGCACCTCCGGCAGCGTCCCCGAGGAGCAGCGGGGCTCGGGCTGGACCCCGGACAGCACCTACCGGGACCTGATCGCCGCCCCGGACGCCGACATGCCGGTCCTCTCCGCGCTGGAGATCAACGCGGTGGCCACCGACACCGGCGACGGCGACGAACTGACCGCCTACTTCGGCTTCCCGACCGGAGTCCTCTCCCGCGACGAGGTCACCGAACTGGCCGGCCTGTGGGTGCGGGCGCTGACCGCGCTGGCCGAGCACGCCACGACGGAGGACGCCGGCGGCCTGACCCCGTCCGACGCCCCCCTGGTCGCGGTGGACCAGGCAGCGATCGACGGCTGGGAGAACCGGTTCGGCACGCTCGCCGAGATCTGGCCGACGACCCCCGCCCAGTCCGGAATCCACTTCCACACCCAGATGGCCGGATCGTCGTTCGACGCCTACCACATGCAGCTGGTGTTCCACCTCTCCGGCGACGTCGACCCGGACCGGATGCGCCGGGCCGGGCAGGCGCTCGTCGAGCGCTACACCAACCTCCGCGCCGCCTTCGTCCCCGGGGCCGACGGCGACATCGTGCAGGTCGTGCCGGCAAACGGGGTGACCCTGCCCTGGCGCCACCTCGACCTGACCACCGTCGGCGAGGCCGAGGCGACCGAGGCCTTCGAGGAGTTCCTCGCCGAGGACCGGGCCACCCACTTCGACATGGGCATCCCGCCGCTGATGCGGCTCGCCCTGGCCGTGCTCGAACCCGGCCGCGCCGAACTCGTCGTGACGGCCCACCACATCCTGTTCGACGGCTGGTCCATCCCCCTGCTGATGCGGGACCTGCTGCTGCTGTACGCCTCCCACGGCGACCCGGCCGACCTGCCCGCCACCCGCAGCTACGGAGACTTCCTGGCCTGGCGGTCCCGGCAGGACGAGGCGGAGGCGGCCCGCGCGTGGGCGGCCGAGATCGCCGGGGTCGAGGAGCCGACGCTGCTCGCACCCGGCTCCGAGGGCGCGGACGACGGCCTCGGGCAGGTCGAGTTCGCCCTGCCCGCCGAGGTGTCGGCCCGGCTCGACCGGCGCGCCGCCGAGCTCGGCGTCACCGTCAACACCGTGGTCCAGGGCGCCTGGGGCCTGCTGCTCGGCCAGCTCACCGGCCGCCGCGACCTGCTGTTCGGCGCCACCGTCTCCGGCCGCCCGCCCGCCGTGGCGGACGTCGAGACGATGGTCGGGATGTTCATCAACACCCTGCCCGTCCGCGTCGCGTACGCCCCCGGCGACACCCTCGCCGAGGTCCTGACCCGGCTGCAGGAGCGGCAGGCCGCCCTGATGGACCACCATCACCACGGGCTCGCCCAGATCCAGCAGGCCGCGGGCCTGCCGTCCCTCTTCGACACCCTGGTCGTCTTCGAGTCCTACCCGGTCGACGAGGAGGGCATCAGCGCCGCGACCGAGGCCGCCGACGGCGTCGCCTTCACCGGCCTGCGCCCGACCAACGGCACCCACTACCCGCTGGGCCTGATGGCGGCGGTGGAGCCGAACCTCCAGTTCATCCTCCAGTACGCGCACGGCGTGTTCGACCGGGACACCGTCGAGACGTTCGCCGCCCGCCTGGTCCGCATCCTGGAGCAGCTCGCCGCCGCTCCCGGCCGCAAGGTCGCCCAGCTCGACGTCCTGGAGCCGGCCGAACGCGAGCGCCTGCTCGTCGCGTTCAACGACACGGACACCCCGACCCCGGACACCACGATCTGCGGGCTCGTCGAGGCGCAGGCGGCACGGACCCCCGACGAGGCGGCGGTGATCGCCGAGGGCGGCACGCTCACCTACCGCGAGCTGACCGCCCGGGCCGCCCGCCTGGCACGCGAACTGGCCGGCCGCGGCGTGGGCCCCGAGTCGCTGGTCGCGGTCTCCCTGCCGCGGACGGCGGACCTGGTGATTGCCCTGCTCGCGGTTCTGAAGGCGGGCGGCGCCTATCTGCCGGTCGACCCCAAGTACCCCGGACACCGCCTGGCGGCCATCCTCGGCGAGGCGCGGCCGCGCCTGGTCCTGACGGACACGACGACGGCCGGGACGCTGCCGGAGCACGACGCCCCGGACGTCCTCCTCGACACGCTCGACCTGTCCGACGCTGACGGCCCGGCCCTCGAAAGCCCGGTCCACGCCCAGCAGTTGGCGTACGTGATGTACACCTCCGGCTCCACGGGCCGGCCCAAGGGCGTCGCCATCACCCACGCGAACGTGGTCAACGGCGTGCTGCGCCTCGCCGACCGCGTGGGGCTCGCGCCGGGCAAGCGGATCCTCGCGGGCACCTCGGTCAACTTCGACGTCTCGGCGTTCGAGATCTTCACCGGCCTCGCCACCGGCGGCGTCGTCGAACTGGTCCGGGACGTCCTGGTCCTGGGCGAGCGCAAGGAGGGCTGGAGCGGCGGGGTCATCTCGACCGTCCCGTCCGCCTTCGCCGAACTCGTCGACGAGATCGCCGGCCGCACCGACGTGGAGACGCTCGTCTTCGCCGGCGAGGCCCTGCCCACGTCCCTGGTCGCGAAGGTGCGCCGGGCCCTGCCCGGCACCCGGATCGTCAACGCCTACGGACAGAGCGAGTCGTTCTACGCCACCACCTGCGCCGTCACCGGCGAGGCAGGCGACACGACGGGCAGCGCGCCCGTCGGCACCCCGCTCGGCAACATGCGGGCCTACGTCCTCGGCCCCGGCCTGACCCCGGTGCCCCCGGGCGCGGTCGGCGACCTGTACGTCGGCGGAAACGTGGGACGCGGCTACTTCGGCCGCACCGCGCCGACCGCCGAGCGCTTCCTCGCCGACCCGTTCGGCCCGGCCGGCGCCCGCATGTACCGCACCGGCGACCTGGCCCGCTGGAACGGCGAAGGACAACTGGAGTACGCGGGCCGCGGCGACGCACAGGTGAAGGTGCGCGGCTTCCGCATCGAGCCCGCCGAGGTCGAGGCCGCCCTCACCGCGCACCCCGACGTCGCGCAGGCCGCCGTCGTGGCCCGCGACGGGCGCACCGAAGGTGCCGGCAAGCTGCTGGTCGCCTATGTCGTGCCCGGCACCGGCGACGGGCACGACGCCCCGGGCACGAAGGAACTGCACACCTTCGTCTCCGAACGGCTGCCCGAGTTCATGGTGCCGTCCGCCTTCGTGGTCCTGGACCGGCTCCCGCTCGCCCCCAACGGCAAGCTGGACCGGGCCGCGCTGCCCGAGCCGGAGTTCACCGGCGCCGCCTACCGGGCGCCCTCCACCGCCCGCGAGAAGGGCCTGGCCGCGCTCTTCGCCGAGGTGCTCGGTGTGGACCGGGTCGGCGCCGACGACGGGTTCTTCGAACTCGGCGGGCACTCGCTGCTCGCCACCCGGCTGATCGGCCGCGCCCGCGCCGAGCTGGGCATCGAGATTCCCATCCGCAAGATCTTCGACCTTCCGACGGTGGCCGCGCTCGCCGCGTGGACAGAGGAACTGGCCGCTCCCCGTCGTCCCGGTTTGCGCAAGATGTTCGTAGAGGGAGTGAACCAATGATTCCGCTGTCATTCGCCCAACGCCGCATGTGGGTCCTGCACCAGCTGGAGGGGGGCTCGGACTCCTGGAACATGGCGGCCGCCTTCCGGCTCACCGGAACCCTGGACCGGGACGTCCTCGCCGCCGCGCTCCGCGACGTGGTCGAGCGGCACGAGATCCTGCGCACCGTCTACGCGACCGACGCCGACGGCGAACCGCACCAGCGCATCCTGCCGATCGCGCAGGCTTCGCCGGAGCTGCCGCTGACGGAGGTGGCGCCGGACGACGTGTCCGGCGCCGTCGACAGGGCCATCGCCCACCGCTTCGACCTGACCGCCGAACTCCCGCTGCGCGCACACCTGTTCCGCTGCTCGGCCCAGGAGCACGTCCTCGTCCTGGTCATCCACCACATCGCCACCGACGGCAGCTCCGGCGCCCCCCTGGTACGGGACCTCGCCGCGGCCTACACCGCCCGCCGCGGCGGACGGGCGCCGGCCTGGGAGCCGCTGCCCGTGCAGTACAAGGACTACACGATGTGGCAGCGCGAGGTCCTCGGCGACGTGGCGGACCCGGAGAGCCTCGCCGCCACGCAGGTCGAGTACTGGCGCAAGGAACTGGCCGGGGTGCCCCAGCCGTTGAACCTGCCGCTGGACCGCCCGCGGCCCGCCGAGGCGAGCGGCCGCGGCGCCACCGTCGACCTCGTGGTCCAGCCGGAGGTGGCGACCGGCCTGCAGACCCTGGCCGACCGGCGCGGGGCGACCCTGTCCATGGTCCTCCAGGCCGCACTCGCGGTACTGCTCCAGCAGCTCGGCGGCGGCCGGGACGTGACGATCGGCAGCTCCATCGCCGGACGCACCGACGAGGCGCTCAACGACCTCATCGGCTTCTTCGTCAACACCCAGGTGCTGCGCGCGGACCTGTCCGGCGACCCGACCTTCACGGACCTGCTCGGACAGGTGCGGGACAAGGCGCTGGCGGCCTACGAGCACCAGGACGTGCCCTTCGACATGCTGGTCGAGGCGATCAACCCGGAGCGCTCCGCGGCGTACCAGCCGCTGTTCCAGGTGATGCTCGGGCTCCAGAACTACGAGCGCCCCGACCTCGAACTCGCCGGACTCACGGTGGAGGTCGAGCAGGCCACCCCGTCCACCTCCAAGGTCGACCTGTTCTTCAACGTGATCAAGGACGGCACGGGGGCGCTGCGCGGCGACATCCAGTACGCGACCGACCTGTTCGACCGGGACACGGTCGAGGCCGTCGCCGGACGGTTCGCGCGCGTGCTGGAGCAACTGGTCGCCGATCCCGGGATGCGCGTCGGGGACGTCGACGTGCTCGACGACCAGGAGCGGCGGCACCTGCTCGTCGAGGTCAACGACACCGCCGAGCCGACCCTGGACCTGGTCGCGGCGCTCCGCGACCGGGTGCGGGCGACACCGCGGGCGCTCGCCGTCATCGGCGAGGAGGAGACGCTCACCTACGAGGAGCTGGAAGCACGGTCGAACCGGCTGGCGCACTGGCTGATCGCGCGCGGTGTGCGCACGGAGTCACGGGTCGCCGTGCGCCTGCCCCGGACCGTGAACCTGGTGGTGGCACTGCTCGCGGTGATCAAGTCCGGTGGCGCCTACGTCCCGATCGACCCGGACCACCCGCGCTCCCGGATCGACTACATCCTCGACCACGCGGACCCGGTGCTGGTGCTCGACGCCGAGACGCTGGCCGGCGTGGACTGGTCGAACCACCCGGACGAGGCGCCGGACGTGACGGTCCGCCCCGAGAACACCCAGTACGTGATCTACACGTCGGGTTCGACGGGCAAGCCGAAGGGCGTCACCATCCCGCGCGGCGCGGTCGCGAACTACCTGGCCACGGCGGGGCGCACGTTCCCGCTGGCGGCCGGCGAGCGGATGCTGTTCAGCACGACCGTGGCGTTCGACATGGCCAACACCGAGCTGTACCTCCCGTTCGTCTCCGGGGCGACCATGGTGGTGGCCGACAAGGGCACCGTCGCCGACCCGGCCGCCGTGCTGGCGCTGATCCGCCGGCACGGGATCACCGCCGTGCAGGCCACGCCCGCCTTCTTCCAGATGCTGCTGATGCACGACCCGCTCGCCGCCAAGGGGCTGCGGATCATCATCGGCGCCGAGGCCGTACCCGTACGCCTCGCCGAGACCCTGGCCAAGCAGGCCACCGAAGTGTTCAACATGTACGGCCCGACCGAGACCGTGACGTGGTGCACCCAGGCGCTCGTGAGGCCCGGGGAGGGCGCCCCGATCGGGCGGCCCATGGGCAACTTCCAGATGTACGTTCTCGACGCGCGGCTGCGTCCCGTCCCGCGCGGGGTGGAGGGCGAGCTCTACATCGCCGGGGCCGGGATGGCCCGCGGCTACCAGAACCGGCCCGACCTGAGCGCCGAGCGGTTCGTGGCCTGCCCGTTCGGCGCCGCCGGCACCCGGATGTACCGCACCGGCGACCTGGTGCGGTGGGACAGGAACGGGCAGCTGGAGTACATCGCCCGCACCGATTTCCAGGTCAAGGTCCGCGGCTTCCGGATCGAGCTGGGCGAGATCGAGCACGTGCTCGACGGGCACCCCGCGGTGGCCCGGGCGGCGGTCGTGGTGCGCGAGAACCACGACGGCGACAAGCGCATCGTGGCCTATGTGGTGCCCGAGCCGGACGCCGTGGGCGCCGACGGCACGAGCGAGGATCTGCTCGTCCTGCTGACCGACCACCTGCGCCGCCGTCTCCCGGAGTACATGGTGCCCGCCGCGGTGATCCCGCTCGCGGAGATCCCGCTGAACCCGAACGGCAAGCTCGACCGCGCGGCACTGCCGGCGCAGGACACGAGCGCCCCGGCCGCCGGCCGAGGACCGCGCAACGCCCACGAGGAGAAGCTGTGCGCGCTCTTCGGTGAACTGCTCGGCCTGGAGCAGGTCGCCATCGACGACGACTTCTTCGCCCTCGGCGGGCACTCGCTGCTGGCCACCCGGCTCAGCGCCGGCATCCGCAACCGGTTCGGCGTCGACATCCCCCTCAAGACCATCATCAAGTTCCCCACGGTCGCCGAACTGGCCGCGCTGCTGCTCACCGGCGACATCCCCGTGGAGATCGCCGACCCGTTCGCCGTGGTGCTGCCGCTCAACGCCGACCCCGGCACGGGCAAGGAGCCGGTGTGGTTCTTCCACGGCGGCGGCGGCCTCGGCTGGGCGTACTTCAGCTTCGTGCTGCACGTGGAGGACCGGCAGGCCTACGCCCTCCAGGCCCGCGGTTCCGACGGCGAGGACAAACTGGCGGGCTCGGTCGAGGAGATGGTCGAGGACTACGTCACCGAGATGCTGAAGATCCAGCCGGAGGGGCCCTTCCACCTCATCGGCTGGTCCTACGGCGGCACGGTGGTGCACGCCGTCGCCGAGGCACTGGACCGGCGCGGGCACGAGATCTCCTTCGTCGCCATCCTGGACTCCCAGCCGGGCGGCCACGGCTTCACCGAGATCCACGCCGGCAAGACGGAGTCCGACTACCGGGGCGAGCTGGAGGAGTACTTCGGCCAGTACATCGGCACCGGCAACCAGGGAGACTTCCTGGACACCATGGCGAAGGTGCTGACCAACAACACGACGCTCATGATGGATTTCGAATCGCCGGTCTACCGCGGCGACGTCGTCTTCTTCAGCGCGACGCTCCAGGACGAGACCTACGCGCACCTGTGGCGGCCCTACGTGCTCGGCGACATCGAGGTGCACGACGTGCGCGCCGTGCACCACGAGATGCACATGCCCGGCCCCGTGGCCGAGGTCTTCGAGGTCATCAACCGCAAGCTGGCGGGATGACCGGACAGCGCGTCCGCCGCGGCCGGTGCGACGGCGCACCGGCCGCGGCGGACCTTCTCACGGACGATTGGGGTTGGTCGGGGTGACAGGACCCGGCATGTCGGAGCAACACGGCGACCGGACCACGCTGCTGTGCGTGCCGTTCGCCGGAGCAGGAGCCTCGTTCTTCCATCCCTGGCGAGAACTGGCCGCCGGCCGGTGGCGGGTGACCTCGGTCGAACTCCCCGGCAGAGAGCGGCGGTTCCTGGAGGAGCCGTACCAGAACGTCGTCGAGGCGGCCAAGGCGGAGATCGACGGCATCGCCCGGGATCTCGGCGAGGGAGCCCGGACCGTGCTGTTCGGGCACAGCCTCGGCGCGGTCCTCGCCTACGAGCTGGCGCACCTGCTGACCTCCCGCGGCGTGCACGTCGAGCGGCTGGTCGTCAGCGGATCGCCGGGGCCGTGGACCCAGCGCGAGCGGCGGGCGGCGGGCCTGAGCGGCGACGAATTCCTCGCCCGGGTCGAGGAGTTCGCCGGTTTCCGGCACGAGGCCCTCGACCACCCGGAGATGCGCGAACTGATCCTTCCCGCGCTGCACGCCGACTGCACCATGCACGAGGCGTACGTCCCGAGCACCGACGAGCCGCTGTCGGTGCCGATCTGCTCGCTGCGGGGGGACCGCGACGGCCTGGTCACCGCGGACGAGGCCCGGCAGTGGCGGGACGCCACCACGGGCGAGTTCACCTACGCGGAGTTCCCCGGCGACCACATGTACCTGGTCGACAGCGGCCGCGAGGTGCTGGACGTGATCGAGGCGCAGCCGACGCGCGGTCACTGAGGCCGACCCCTCGGAGCCGAGGAGAAACGGAGACCCATCATGTCGATCGGCGCGAACCTCGTGGCCGTCGTCGAGCAGCCCCTGCTGACCTACGAGGGCGTCCACGACGCCCGGGACCGGATCGCCGGCCGGGTGCTCCAGACACCCGTCGTGCGCAGCGAGGAACTGGACCGCGTGGCCGGTGCCCGGCTGTGGCTGAAGGCGGAGAACCTTCAGCGCGGCGGCTCCTTCAAGATGCGCGGCGCGCTCCTCGCCGTCGAGCGGCTGGTGGCGGCCGGCAGCCGCGGTGTGGTCGCGCAGTCCACCGGCAACCACGCCATCGCCGTGGCCCTGGCCGCCGCCCAGCACCGGCTGCCGGCCGTGCTGGTGCTGCCCGTCGACGCCGCTCCGACCAAGGTGCGGCGCATTCGCGAGGCCGGCGCCGAGGTCCTTCAGGCCGGCACCACGCTGGCCGAGCGGATCGCGGTGCTGGAGGAGGTCAGGCACACCCGCGGCTACGACGAGATCGACCCCTACCAGAACCTGGACGTGGTGGCCGGCCAGGGCACCGCCACCGCGGACCTGCTGCACCAGGTGGAGGCGGCGGGCGGCCGCCTGGACGCGGTGGTGCTGCCCGTCGGCGGCGGCAGCGCCCTGGCCGGCGCCTGCCTGGCCACCGCAGGCCAGGGCATCGACGTCCACGGCGCCGAGCCCGCCGCCGTCCCCGCCCTGACCGCGGCGCTGCGGGCCGGCGGCCCGGTCACCGTGGACGTGCGGCCCACCCTCGCCGACGGCCTGCGGCCCGACCGCATCGGCCAACTTCCCTACGATCTGGCGCACGACGCGGTCGCCGGGGTCTTCACCCTCGAGGAGAGCGCCATCGCGGAGGCGCTGCGGCTCGTGCTCGTCCACGCCCGGCTGCTCATCGAGCCCGCCGCGGCCACCGCGGTGGCCGGTGCGCTGCGCCTCGCCGCCGAGGGCCGCGCCCGCGACATCGGGGTCCTGGTCTCGGGCGGGAACGTCGAGACGAGTCTCGTGGCGTCCCTCCTCGACCCCCAGGGCGTCTGAACCGGACCCGCGGGGCCGCCACTTCGCCGTTCGACCACACACCGAGAGGCTGGGCATGACAGAGTCAGAGACATACGACGGCCAGTGGGTGCACCGCTTCCATCCCACCGACGACAGCGAGTTCCGCCTCGTCTGCTTTCCGCACGCGGGAGGCTCGGCGAGCTACTACTACGGACTGTCGGAAGCACTCGCGCCGGAACTGGACACGCTCGTCGTCCAGTACCCGGGACGGCAGGACCGGCGTGCCGAGGGCTGCGTCGAGAACCTCGCCGAGCTCGCCGACCTGATCCACGCGGCCCTGCGCCGCTCCGACGACGGCCGGCCCACGGTCTTCTTCGGCCACAGCATGGGCTCGGTCCTCGCCTTCGAGGTGGCCCGGCGCCACCAGGAGGACGCCGGTGCCCCGCCGGTCCGGCTGGTGGCCTCCGGCTACCCCGCGCCCTCCTTGCTGCGCGGGGGCACGGTGCACCGCCGGGACGACGCCGGCATCGTCGAGGAACTGCTCGCGGTCGGCGGCACGGACCCCGTCTACCTGGAGAACGCACACCTGCGGGCCTCCATCCTCTTCGCCGTCCGGGGGGACTACACGGCCATCGAGACCCACCCCCGGGCGACCGGCGTCCGGCTCGACTGCCCGATCACCATGCTGGTCGGCACCGACGACCCGCACACCACGGTCCCCGAGGCCGAGGCGTGGCGGGAGCACACCACGGCAGAGTTCGCCCTGCACGTCTTCCAGGGCGGTCACTTCTACCTCGACGAGCACAGCGCGGCGGTCGCCGAGATCATCACCGACGCCGCCCGGGGCGCGACCCTGCCCGTCTGAGCCCGGGCCCGAGCCGCCCCGGTGACTTCATGTCACCGGGGCGGCTTTCCGCTGCCCGGACCGCATCTCCCCATGGCGCCACCATGGCGCAGGTATGGCGTCATTATGAGCCGTTCTCGACGTCGGCGAAGTGTGCGTATTTGTCGGCCTGTCAGGGATCCACGTAGGGGAAGCGTGCCCGGACTGCGCTGGTGGGGCGGCTGTTGGGGAACGTCCGTCCGTACTCGCCCGAGGGCCGAGGAGAGGGTTGTGTATCGGCCGGAGGGTATCGAGTGCGCCATTCTGGCTCACCGTGGTGCCATGCGGTGTGCCATGGTGGGGTCACAGCCCCCACAGGAGAGGAAAGCCCATGAGCCGAACCGTTCCCGTACCGAACGGCCTCCCCATGGAGCGCGACGCAGGCCCCTTCGACCCCCCGCGCCGCATCTCCGCACTGCGCGACGCCCGGCCCGTCAGCCCGCTGCTCTTCCCGGACGGCCACCAGGGGTGGCTGGTCACCGGCCACGAAGAGGTACGGCAGCTCATGGCCGACACCCGGTTCAGCTCCCGGCTGGACATCGGCCCGCTGCACATCCCGTACGAGGTGCCCGGCATGCCCCCGGTCACCGAGCCGTCCCCGCAGATCCCGGGCATGTTCATCACCATGGACCCGCCGGACCACGGCCGGCTGCGGCGCAAGCTCATCGGCGCCTTCACCGTCAAGCGCATGAAGACGCTGGAGGAGCACATCGTCGCCCTCGCCGAACGGCAGCTGGACGCGATGGAGCGCCTGACCCCGCCGGTCGACCTGGTCAAGGAGTTCGCGCTGCCGCTGCCCCTGCTGGTGATCTGCGAGATGCTCGGCGTCCCCTACGAGGACCGGGGCGGCTTCCAGAAGGACTCGGCCACCTTCATGGAGAAGGACGTGGCGATCGACGAGAAGATGGCCGCCTACAACGGCCTGACGACGTACCTGTCCGACCTCGTCACCCGCAAGCGCGAGACGCCGGACGACGACCTCCTGTCCGACCTGGCCCGCCAGGACGACCTCACCGTCGACGAACTCGTCGGCATCGCCTTCCTGCTGCTCATCGCCGGCCACGAGACCACCGTCAACCAGCTCGGGCTCGGCACCTTCGCGCTCCTGGAGAACCCCGGGCAGGCCGCCGAACTCCGCGCGGATCCGGAGCTGATGCCGGACGCGGTGGAGGAGATCATGCGGTACCTGTCCGTCGCCGACATCTTCTACCGCTACGCCACCGAGGACATCGAACTGGGCGGCGAGACCATCCCGGAGGGTTCCACGGTCGTCGTCTCCCTGCTGGCCGCCAACCGCGACCCGCGCCGCTTCGACGACCCCGACGCCCTCGACGTCCGCCGCAGGGCCCGCGGCCAGCTCGGCTTCGGCCACGGCGTCCACCAGTGCCTCGGCCAGCAACTCGCCCGCATCGAGATGCGGGCGGGCTTCGACGGCCTGCTCCGCCGCTTCCCGACCCTCCGGCTCGCCGTCCCCGCCGCCGAGGTGCGGCTCAGGACCGACATGAACATCTACGGAGTCCACGAACTCCCGGTCACGTGGACGCAGCCGGCGCCGTAGCGAAGGCGCCGCGGGTCACCGCGCCCGCTCGGGCCCGACCCACGTGACGAGCGCCGCCCGCAGCGCCGACGGGTCCGCCGCCTCGTCCGCGTCGGCGGCCCAGGCCACATGGCCGTCCGGCCGCACCAGGAGCGCGGCGGGCGCCGGGACGTCGCCGAGGGCGGGGACGGGCCAGTGGCCGTCCTCGCTGTGCGCCTCGACCACGTCGACGCGATCGGCCCAGCCCTGGGCGGCCCGCGCCGCCCAGGCGCCGCCGTCCAGGGCCAGCAGCACCGGCCGGGCGGCGTGCAGCAGTTCGTGGACGCCCACGATGCCCTCGGGCGTCTTCAGATCGGCGTCCGGCACCCGGCGCCCCGCCAGCGGATGGTCGCCGTCGACGGCATAGCGCAGATCCAGCGCGGTCAGCAGGTGACGCAGGTACCGGTTGACGTCGTCGAAGACCATCAGCGCGCCGAACACCTCGCGCAGCGCGTCCGTCTGCGGTCCCGGCCGCACCAGGGCCGACTGCGCCCGCGTGTTCTGCAGCACCCGCTCGGCGACCGGGTGCCGTTCGGCGTGGTAGGTGTCGAGCAGACCGTCCGGGGCGTCGCCGCGGACCACGGCGCCGAGCTTCCAGCCCAGGTTCACCGCGTCCTGCACGCCCATGTTCAGACCCTGCCCGCCGGCCGGGAAGTGGATGTGGGCGGCGTCGCCCGCCAGCAGCACCCGGCCGGCCCGGTACCGGTCGGCCTGCCGCGCGGCATCGCTGAACCGGGAGACCCACCGCGGGTTGCGCATCCCGAAGTCGGTGCCCGCGACCCGGACCATCGACTCCCGCAACTGCTCGAACGTGACGGGCTCGTCGCGGCCCGCCACCCGGTCGAACTCCGACGTGATGACCCGGTGCCAGCCCGGCTCGAACGCGATCGCCGAGTAGTCGCCGGCCGGAGTGCGCCGCACCCACACGTAGTCCTCGGGCAGATCGGGCACCTCCACGTCGCCGATCAGCGCGGTCATCGTCGCCTCGGTACCGGGGAAACCGATCCCCGCCAGCCGGCGCACCGAGCTGCGGCCGCCGTCGCAGCCCACCAGGTAGCGGGCGCGCAGCGGCGCCGCCGCCGTCCCGCCCGAGCGCAGCTCGACCGTCACTCCGGTCGCGTCCTGTACGAGGCCGGTGACCTCGCACGCGCGGCGCACCCGCGCGCCCAGCTCGTCCGCCCGCTCCTCCAACAGCCGCTCGACGGCCGACTGAAGGATCATCAGTGGGTAGGGGTGGCGCGACTCCGACTCGTCGAAGTCCAGGTAGAGCCCGGAGAAGTGACCCACCGGCTGCAACTCGCCCTCGTCGAGGAAGCGGTCCACGATGCCGCGCTGATCGAGGATCTCCAGGGTGCGCGAGTGGATCCCGCCGGCCCGTGACTCGCCCGAGCGCTGCGCGAGCGGCTCGACGACCGTCACATCGACGCCCGCGAGGCGCAGTTCGCAGGCGAGCATCAGGCCCGTGGGCCCGGCGCCCGCGATCACCACATCCGTGTCCCACTCGGTGTCTGCCACGTCGTTCCCCTCAATCCCGCCGATCCCGCCGATCCCGCCGATTCCCGCCGCGCGCGCCGGCCTGCGTGTCCGGCCCACACGGTCACGCCGGGACCGCCACGCCTTCAAGACACCCCGCCTCCCGGGCGCGCGGGGCGGCCGGGGCGCTTGTCCCGTCCCGCCGGCGGGACGAGGCTCGGTCCACCAACCGGCCCGGGCACAACCCCGCCGGCCACGGGACCGGGGCGCCCCGCGGACGCGGTGCGGGCCGCGGGACCGCCGCGCGAGACTCCGGTCGGCCCTTCCCCCGGGGAACGTGTCCCGCCGGCGGGACAGCGGGCGGGCCGTGACATCCGGGACCGAAAAGGACACGAGCGGGTGCTCCCGGTCGGTGGAGGAAGGAAAGACTGGCAATGGATTCGCTCGGACACGACATCGCGAAGCTGTGGGCCCAGCACCTCGAATGCGCCGAGGTCGGGGTGGACGACGACTTCTTCACGCTCGGCGGCAACTCGCTGTCCGGCATCAAGATCATCGACCAGGTGGCGGAGGAGTACGGAGTACGGCTCTCCGTACGCGACTTCTACCTGGCCCAGACCCCGGCGCGGGTCGCCGCGCTGGTCGAGCAGGGGAGGGCGGCGGCGTGAGGCTGACGCCGGGACCCGCACGCGACGTCGACCTCGACGGTCTCGACCTGTTCGATCTCGACCTCTACACCTCGGGCGACCCCCACCCCATCTGGGACGTGATGCGGGACAGGGCTCCCGTGCACCACCAAGTCCTGCCGGACGGCCGGGAGTTCTGGTCGGTGACCCGGTACGAGGACGTCTGCCGGGTGCTCGGCGACCACCGCGAGTTCACCTCGGAGCGCGGCACCACCCCCACCCACGTGGGCATCGACGACCCCGCCGCGGGCAAGCTCCTCACGTCCACCGACCCGCCCCGGCACACCGAGGTCCGCAGGCCGCTCGGCGCCAAGCTCACCGCACGCGCCGTGAAGTCCTGGGAGGACTCGATCCGCGGGACGGTCACCCGCTTCCTCGAACCCGCCCTCGAAGGCGAGGTGTTCGACCTGGCGGAGCGGTCGCTGCTGCTCCCCGCGATGGTCACCGGCCCGCTCCTCGGCATCCCGGCCGAGGACTGGGAGGAGCTCGTCCAGCTGACCGCCATGGTCACGGCCCCCTCCGACCCGCACTTCCAGATCGCCAACGAGCCCACCACGCTGGCCATCGCCCACCACGAGCTGGTCAACTACGTCACGGAGTGGGTCAGGAAGCGCCGCGCCACCGGCGCCGAGGACGACAGCCTCCTGCACCACCTCATGAGCGTGCGGGCCGGCGACGCACCGTTGACCGACGAGGAGATCGCCCTCGACGGCTACAGCATCCTGCTGGGCGCCAACGTGACGACGCCGCACACCGTCTCGGGAACCGTGCAGGCCCTCATCGAGCGGCCCGAACAGTTCGACAAGGCACAGGCCGACCCGACGCTGATCCCGAACCTCGTCGAGGAGGGGCTGCGCTGGACGTCGGCCGCCTGCAACTTCATGCGGTACGCCGTCGACGACATCGAGCTGCCCGGCGGCACCATCCCGGCCCGGGCCGCCGTCGTCGCCTGGATCGGATCGGCCAACCGGGACCCCGAACTCTTCGCCGACCCGCACACCTTCGACCTCACCCGCCCCAACGCCAAGCGCCACGTCGCCTTCGGCTTCGGGCCGCACTTCTGCATCGGCGCACCGCTGGCCCGGCTCACCCTGCGGGTCTTCTTCGAGGAACTCCTCCAGCGCTGCGCGTCCCTGGAGATCGCCGGCGAACCCGAGCACCTGCGCTCGTACTTCATCTCCGGAATGACCCGCTTTCCCGTCGTCGCGCAGAAACGGCAGACGCCATGACAACCGGCTCCACGATCGCCCCCTCGCCGTGGTTCGTCCGGCCGCCGTCCACCGACCACGCCGCGCGGCTGTTCTGCTTCCCTTTCTCCGGTTCCGGGGCATCGGCGTTCAGCGCCTGGCCGGCCGCGCTCGGCGACGTCGAGATCTGCCCGGTGCAGTTCCCCGGCCGCGAGAACCGGCTCGGCCACCCGCACTACGGCACATACGAGAACCTCGCCGAGGCCCTGGTCGAACCGCTCACGCCGCTGCTCGACCGGCCGTTCGCGTTCTTCGGCCACTGCTCGGGCGTGGTCCCCGCCTACGAGACCGCCCTCCGGCTCGCCGAGGCCGGCCTGCCCACCCCGAAGTGCCTGTTCGTGTCCGGCCAGCCCGCCCCGCACGACGCCTCCCGCGACCGCATGCTCACCATGACCGAGCCGGAACTGCGCGCCGAGCTGGAGGCGTTCCTCCGCGGCCGGGGCATCGCACCACGTCCGGACATGCTCGACCTCGGCCTCATGGTGCTGCTCAAGGACACCGCGGCGGCCGCCGCCTACCGGCGCGAGACGCCGGCGGCGCTGGACTGCCCCGTGGTCGTCCTGCACTGGCGGGACGACGCCGACGTGCACCTCGACGACCTCCAGGGCTGGCGCCGGTACGCGGACTCCGTCGAGTTCCGCGTGATCGACGGCGGCCACTACGACTTCATGGACGCACCGGACGAACTGCGCACCCTGCTGACCCGCTGGCTGTGAGCGGAAGGATACGAAATGAGTGGCGCAGCCACCGATATCGCCGTGGTCGGACTGTCGTGCCGGTTCCCCGGTGTGCACGGCCCGGAGGCCTTCTGGCGGCTGCTGGCCGACGGGAAGTCGACGGTCGGCACGTTTCCCGCGAGCCGGGCGGCCGACGCGCAGGCGGACCTCTCCGCCCACCCGGACGCCGCCACCCTGGGTGCCGGCTCCTTCCTCGACTCCGTCGACGGGTTCGACGCGGAGTTCTTCTCGGTGTCCGCCGCGGAGGCGGCCGCGATGGACCCCGTACAGCGCCTCGGCCTCGAACTCGCCTGGGAGGCCGTCGAGGACGCGGGCGTCACGGCGGCCGCGCTCGCGGGCCGTGAGGTCGACGTCGTCGTCGGCGCGGCGCCCTCCGGCTACGACCAGCTGCGCAAGCGGTCCGGCAGCGACCGGGACGACCACTACGCCGCACTCGGCTCCAGCGGCGCACTGATCGCGAACCGCATCTCGAGCCTGTTCGACGTGCGCGGCATGAGTCTGTGCGCGGACTCCGGCCAGTCCTCCTCCCTGGTGTCCCTCGCGCTGACCTGCGACCGTATCCGCTCCGGCGCCGTCGACATGGCGCTCGCGGGCGGCGTGCACCTGATCATGGATCCGGAGTCCGGCACCGGTCTGGCGAACCTGGGCGCCCTCTCGCCCGAGGGCCGCTGCTTCCCCTTCGACGAGCGGGCGGGCGGCTTCGTCCGCGGCGAGGGCGGCGCGTTCGTCCTGCTCAAGCGGCTCGACCTCGCCGTGGCCGACGGCGACCACGTCTACGCCGTGGTGCGCGGCTGGGGCGTCCGCAGCGGCGGCGCCTCGTCCCGGATGCCCGACCCCAGCCCCACCGGCCAGGCGTCGGCCGTCCTGTCCGCCCTGCGGAGCGCGGACCTCGCCTTCGACGCGGTCGACTACGTCGAGGCGCACGGCACCGGCACCCGGCTCGGCGATCCGGCCGAACTGGCCGGTCTGCGCGAGGTGCAGGCCGAACACGGCCGCGGCCGCCCCCTGACGGTCGGCTCGGTGAAGGCGAACGTCGGCCACCTGGAGCCCGCCGCCGGCCTGGCCGGCTTCGTCAAGACCGCGCTCTGCCTGGACCGCGGCCTGCTGGTCCCCCAGCCGGACTTCCACGCCCCGAACCCCGCCGTGAGCGACTTCGAGAAGGACTTCGAGGTGCTGCGGACCGCCCGCCCCTGGACCGGCGAGCCGGGGCGGCCGCGACGGGCCGGCGTGTCGTCGATCGGCATGGGCGGCACCAACGCCCACCTCATCCTCGAACAGGCCCCCGAACTCCCGGCACCGGCGCCCGTGGCGGCCCCTTCGGCCGTCCCCTGGGTGCTGTCGGCGCGCACGGAGGCGGCCCTGCGCGCGCAGGCCGCCCGGCTGAAGGAGTTCGTGACCGATGGGCTGCCGTCGCCGCCGGCCGCCGTCGGCCACGCCCTCGCCACCGCACGGACCACGTTCGCGCACCGCGCGGTCGTCGTCGCCGGGGACCGGGCGGAGACGCTCGCCGGACTCGACCTGCTGGCCCGGGGCGAGACCTCGGCCCGCGCGGTGCGCGGCACGGCCACGGAAGCGACGGGCCCGATCGTGTTCGTCTTCCCCGGCCAGGGCTCGCAATGGCTCGGCATGGGACGGCAGTTGTACGCGGAGTCGCCGGTGTTCGCCGCGTCGATCGACGCGTGCGCGAAAGCGCTGGATCCGTGGCTGGACTGGAGCCTCCTCGACCTGGTGACGGGCGCCGGACCGGCTCCCTCGCTCGACGACGGGGACGCCGTGGTGCAGCCCGCGCTCTTCGCGATGATGGTGTCCCTGGCCCGCCTGTGGCAGTCCCTCGGCGTGGTCCCCGACGTGGTCATGGGCCACTCGCAGGGCGAGATCGCCGCGGCCTGCACGGCCGGCGCCCTCAGCCTCGAGGACGCCGCCCGCGTCATCGCGCTGCGCAGCCGCGCCCTGACCGCGCTGGCCGGCCACGGCGCCATGTGCGCCGTGGCCGCGCCCGCGAGCTGGGTGGAGGAGCGCCTCGCCCGCTGGCCGGGACGGCTGTGCGTGGCGGTGGTCAACGGACCGGCCTCCGTGGTCGTCGCGGGAGATTCCGCCGCTGTCGAGGAGTTCACCGCGCTCGCCGCCGACGACGGCGTCCGGGTGCGCCGGATCAAGGTCAGGTTCGCGTCCCACTCTCCGCTCGTCGAACGCATCCGCGACCAGGTGCTCGAGGCCGGCGCCGGCACCACGCCGCGGGAGACCGCGGTCGAGTTCCACTCCACGGTCACCGCGGGGCCGCTCGACACCCGCCGCCTCGACGCCGCGTACTGGTACGACAACCTGCGCTCGCAGGTCCGCTTCGGCGAGGCCGTCGAGCAGCTGATGAGGGAGCGCGGCGGCGTGTTCGTGGAGGTCAGCCCGCACCCCCTGCTCCAGGTCGCCATGGGGGAGATCGCCGACACGCTGCCCGTTCCGCCGCCCGTCGTCTCCACTCTCAGCAGGCACGACGGCGGCCTGGGCAAGGTGCTCGCGTCGCTCGCCGAACTGCACGTGCACGGTGCGCCGGTGAACTGGAAGGCGGCGTTCGGCGGGGCCCGGCCGCCCCGGACCGCGCTGCCGACCTACCCGTTCCAGCGACAGCGGTACTGGCTGACCGCGCCCGCCGAGGCCGCCGAGGAAGCACCGGCCGACGGACAGCCCGGCTCACGCGCGGCGCGGCTCGATTCGCCCGCCGCGGTCCTGGCCCTGGTCTGCGAGGAGACCGCGGCCCTGCTGCGCACCAAGGGATCGGCGCTGACCGGAACGGACCTCCAGGCGCGGTCGACCGAGACCTTCAAGGCCCTCGGCTTCGACTCCTCGCTGGCGGTGGAGCTGCGCAACCGGCTCAACGCGGCGGCCGGCGTGCGCCTCCCGGCCACCGTCGCCTTCAGCCGCCCCACCGCCCGGGAACTCGCCCTCCACCTGCACTCCCTCCTCGCACCGCAGCCGTGCGACGGCCCGGAGCCGGACCCGGTGGTGGCGGCCGACGACCTGGTGGACCGCAGCGACGACGATCTCTACGCCCTGATCGACCGCGGATACGTGTAGGCCGTACCGACCGTGTCCGCAGCCGCGTGGGCCCCGTACGCCCGCGCCCGCACCTTTCTGACATGCAACTTGTTCCGTTGAGGGAGGCCCTGGTGGAGGAAGTCGACAAGCTCCGGTCCTACTTGCGACGCGCCGTCGGCGACGCGCAGGAGCTGCGCGAGCGGGTGCGCGAGCTGGAGGAGTCCGCACGCGAACCCATCGCCGTCGTCGGCGTGGGATGCCGCTTCCCGGGCGGCGCGACCTCCCCCGAAGCGCTCTGGGACCTCGTCTCCCGCGGCGGGGACGCCATGGGCGGCTTCCCGGCGGATCGCGGCTGGGACATCGAGGGGCTCTACGACCCGGACCCCGAGGCGCACGGCAGGACGTACACGCGCTCGGGCGGATTCCTGGACGGCCTGGCCGACTTCGACGCGTCGTTCTTCGGCATCAGCCCCCGCGAGGCGCTGGCCATGGACCCGCAGCAGCGGCTGATGCTGGAGACGTCGTGGGAGGCCCTGGAGCGCGCGGGCATCGACCCGGAATCCCTGCGCTCCACGGCGACCGGGGTGTTCACCGGTCTCTACGACGTCGACTACGGTCCGCGGGTCGGCGGCGGCGCGGCCGGCGAGGTCGAGGGGTTCCGGCTCACCGGCACCTACCTCAGCGCGGCCTCCGGCAGGGTCGCCTACACCCTGGGGCTGCACGGCCCGGCCGTGTCGACGGACACCGCCTGCTCGGCCTCCCTCGTCGCCGTCCACCAGGCCGTACGGTCGCTGCGCTCCGGCGAATGCTCGATGGCGCTGGCCGGCGGCGTCTCGGCGATGCCGACACCCGGCATGTTCGTGGAACTCGCCCGCCAGCGCGGCCTGTCGGAGGACGGCCGGTGCAAGGCGTTCGCCGACGCGGCGGACGGCACCGGCTTCTCCGAGGGCGCGGGCGTCCTGGTCCTGGAACGCCTGTCGGACGCACGGCGCAACGGCCACCACGTGTGGGCCGTGATCCGGGGCAGCGCCGTCAACCAGGACGGCGCCTCCAACGGCCTGAGCGCCCCGAACGGCCTGGCCCAGCAGCGCGTCATCCGCGCCGCCCTGGCCGACGCGGGCCTGAGCACCGGCGACGTGGACGCCGTGGAGGCGCACGGCACCGGCACCCGGCTCGGCGACCCCATCGAGGCCGAGGCCCTGCTCGCCACCTACGGCCAGGAGCGGCAGGGCGGCGACCCGCTGTGGCTGGGCTCGTTGAAGTCGAACATCGGCCACACCCAGGCGGCCGCGGGCGTCGGCGGCCTGATCAAGATGGTCATGGCGATGCGGCACGGTGTGCTGCCCGCGACGCTGCACGTGGACCGTCCGTCGTCCCACGTCGACTGGGAGTCCGGCGCCGTCGAACTGCTCACCGAGGCCCGCGAGTGGACCACGCCGGAGGGCCGGCCGCGCCGCGCGGGCGTCTCCGGGTTCGGCATCAGCGGCACCAACGCCCACGTGATCCTCGAACAGGCCCCCGCGCACGCGACCGCCGAGGACACCCCGCGGCCCCGCACCGGCTCCGGCCCCTCGTTGCCCTGGGTGCTGTCGGCCCGCTCCGAGCAGGCCCTGCGCCGGCAGGCGGAGCGGCTGCACGACGCCGTCGCCGCCGACCCGGACATGCCGGCCGAGGCCGTGGGCCACGCCCTGGTGACGACCCGCTCGCGCTTCGACCACCGCCACGTCGTCATCGGCGCCGGCCGGGAGGACCTCCTCGCCGCGCTGGCCGCCGTCGCCGCGGGCGACGAACCCGGCACCGGCGCGGTCTCCGGTGTCGCGCGGCCGGTCGGCAGGACGGTGTTCGTCTTCCCCGGCCAGGGCGGCCAGTGGCTCGCGATGGGCCGGGAGCTGTACGAGACGTCGCCGGTGTTCGCCGACCGACTGCGCGCCTGCGACGAGGCGTTGAAGCCGTGGATCTCCTGGCCGCTGATCGACACCGTGTGCGGCGGGCCCGACGCGGCCGACCTCGCGGACATCGACGTCGTCCAGCCCGCGCTGTTCGCGGTGATGGTGTCCCTGGCCGAGGTGTGGCGCTCGCTCGGCGTGACACCGGACGTGGTGATCGGCCACTCCCAGGGCGAGATCGCCGCCGCCCACGTCGCGGGCGCCCTCACGCTCCAGGACGCCGCCAAGATCGTGGCCCTGCGCTCCCGGCTCCTCGCCACGGTCACCGGGCAGGGCGCCATGGCGGGAATCCTGCTGCCGCAGCAGCGGGTGCGGGAACTGCTGGCCGGCAAGGAGTCCAGGATCGGGATCGCCGCGGTCAACGGGCCCAACGCGACGACGGTCTCGGGCGAGACCGATGCGGTCGAGGAACTGATCGCGCTCTGCCAGGCCGAAGGCGCCCGCGCCCGCGCCATCAAGTCCAGCGTCCCGGGACACTCGCCGCTCATGGACCGCTTCGACGGCCGGCTCCAGGAGGAGCTGGGCGAGGTCACCCCGCTGCCCACAGCCGTGACGATCTACTCGACCGTGACCGGCGACGTGATCGACCCCGCCGCGCTCGACACCGGCTACTGGTACCGCAATCTGCGCGAACCGGTCCAGTTCGGCACCGCCATGGGGCGCCTGGTCGAGCGGGAGCGCGACAGCGTCGCCATCGAGGTCAGCCCGCACCCGCTGCTCGTCCTGAACATCCAGGAGATGTACGACGACACCCCCGCCGCCACCGGCTTCGCCGTGGGGACGCTGCGCCGTGACGCGGGCGGCCTCGCCCGCTTCCACGAGTCCGCGGCCGAGGCCTTCGTGGCGGGCCTGGACGTGGCGTGGCAGGAGGTGTTCGGGCCGCACACCGGCCGGCCCGACGAGCCGGTCACCCTGCCCACCTACGCCTTCCAGCGGCAGCGCTACTGGCTCGACACACCGCAGGAGACCACCGCCGCCCGCACCTCGGACCACCCGCTGCTCGACGCCGTGATCGACCTGCCCGGCGACGGCCCGGACGGGTCCGGCGGCGTCGTCGGCAGCGGACGCCTCTCCCTCGAACGCCACCCGTGGCTCGGCGAACACCTCGTCCACGGCGCCGTCCTGCTGCCGCCGGGCGTCCTCGTGGAACTGGCCGCCTGGGCCGCGCACCGCACCGGATGCGACACCGTCGGCGAACTCACCCTGGAGACACCCCTGGTGCTCTCCCGCACCGCCGACCGTGAACTGCGGGTCACCGTCGACGCCGACCGCACCATCACCGTGCACTCACGGTCCGCGGGCGAGAGCGCCTGGACGCGCAACGCCGTCGGCACCGCCCGGACCGGCACGGCCCCCGCCGCCGAGGGCCTCACCGTGTGGCCGCCCGCGGGCGCGGACCCCGTGTCCTTCGACGACGAGTACACCCGGCTGACCGCTCTCGGCTTCACCCACGGCCCGCACCTGCGCGGGCTGCGGCAGGTGTGGCGGCGCGGCGCGACCCTGTACGCGGAAGTGGAGCTGCCCGACACGCACGGAGCGGACCAGAGCCGGTTCCGGCTCCACCCGGCCCTGCTGCACGCCGCGCTCCTGCCGCTCGGGCTCGGCGACTTCGTCGACACCGGCCGGCCCGAGGGCTGGCTGCCGCGCCACTGCGCCGGAGTGCGCATCGGCCCCGGCCGCCCGGCCGCACTGCGTGTACGCCTCGCTCCCGCGGGTGAGAACGCCCTGTCGGTGACCCTCGCCGACCAGAGCGGAGCACCGGTCGGCGGTATCGAGACGCTGACCGTGGCCCCCGCCGACGTGGCACGGCTGACCGAGCTGAGCTTCGACCGGCAGGACTCCCTGTTCCACGTGGACTGGACCGCCCTGCCGACGCCGGACGGCGAGCCCGACGGGCCGTACGCGGTGCTGGGCACCGCCGCGGACGCCTGTGTCGATCTCGACGAACTCGCCGCACGAGACGGTGAGGTGCCGCCGGTCGTCCTCGCCTTCGTCGACCCCGCGCCGACGGGCGACGTACCCGCCGCGGTCGAGCACACGCTCCACCGTGTCCTGCGGTGGACCCGGCGCTGGCTGACCGACGAGCGGTTCGCCGGCTCGCGCCTGGCCCTCGTCACCGAGAACGCCTTCCACGACGACACGGCGGGCCGCGGCCCCGACCCCGCCGCGGCCGCGGTCTGGGGTTTCGTACGATCCGCGCAGACCGAGAACCCGGGCCGGTTCGCCCTCATCGACACCGACGGGCACGAAGCCTCGCGGGCCCTCGTCCCGACGGCCGCCGCCACCGGGGAGGCCCAGCTCAGAATCGGCTCCGGCGCCCTGAGCACGCCGCGCCTCGCCCACGCCGCCGCCCGGCCCGCGGACGCCGCACCCGGACTCGGCACCGGCACGGTACTGATCACCGGCGGCACCAGCGGTCTGGGCGCGATGCTCGCCCGGCACCTCGTCGCGCGGCACGGCGTGCGCAGCCTCGTCCTCACCAGCAGGCGCGGCGCGGACGCCCCCGCGGCGGCGCCGCTTCGCGCGGAACTGACGGCGGCCGGGGCCGCGGTCGAGATCGTGGCCTGCGACATCAGCAGCCGCGACGCCGTGGCCGGACTGCTCTCGGCCGTGCCCAGCGAGCACCCGCTGACCGCGGTGATCCACTGCGCGGGCATGCTCGACGACGGCGTGGTCGAGGCCCTCACCGAGGACCGCGTGGACGCCGTGCTCGCCCCGAAGGTGCGCGGCGCCTGGCACCTGCACGAGCTGACGAGGGACCTCGGCCTGACCGCGTTCGTCCTGTTCTCCTCGATCGCGAGCGTGCTCGGCACCGCGGGACAGGCCAACTACGCGGCGGCCAACGCGTTCCTCAACGGACTCGCCGAGACCCGCCGCGCCGAGGGACTGCCCGCCCTCTCGATGTGCTGGGGCTTCTGGGCCGAGCGCAGCGAGATGAGCGCCGCCCTCGGCGACGCGGACATCGTCCGCATGCAGCGCCAGGGCATCCAGCCGCTGGCCTCGGCCGAAGGGCTCGCGCTGTTCGACGCGGCCGTCACCACGGCCGACCCGGTCGTGGTGCCGGTGCGCCTCACCCTCACGGCGCTCGGTGAGACGGCCTCGCCGCTGCTGCGCACCCTGGCCGCCGCGACCACCGTCCCCGACGACGCGGCGGAGACCCGGCCCACCGGCGCCGCGCTCGCCGAGCAGTTGGCGTCGCTGTCGCCCGAGGAGGCCGAGGCCGCGCTCCTGGAGACCGTACGGACCCAGACCGCCCTCGTCCTCGGCCACGCGGACGCCGCGCGGGTCAGCGCCACCGAACCGTTCAAGAAGCTCGGCGTCGACTCGCTCACCGCCCTCGAACTGCGCAACAAGCTGACCGCGGCGACCGGCCTGAAGCTGCCCGCCACGCTCGTCTTCGACCACCCGAACCCGGCCGCCGTCGCCGAACTCCTGGCCGCGCGCATCACCCGCCGCCCCGACGCCGACGCCGGCGCGGAGGCCGGGGCGGAGCACCTGGTCAAGGAGATCGAAGGGCTCGGCGCCCGCCTCGAGGACGCTTTCCGCAGGCTCGCCCAGGACGAGCGGGCCACCATTTCCACGCTGCTCGGCGACCTGCAGGGCCGCGTCCGTTCGATGGCGGGCGACCAAGCGCCCACCACCGTCGTCGACCAGATCAGTTCGGCGTCCGCGGGGGACCTGCTCGCGCTGCTGGACAAAGAGCTCGGCTAGGGGAGCCATGACAAACGACAACAGTGCCGAGGTCCTCGACTACCTCAAGCGGACGTCGATCGAACTGCTCGAGACGCGCAAGCGCCTGCAGGAGCTGACCGACGCCGCCGCCGAACCGGTCGCGATCGTGGGCGTCGCCTGCCGCTACCCCGGCGGGGTGAGCTCCCCCGAACAGCTCTGGGAGCTGGTGCACAGCGGCGCGGACGTCGTGTCGGACTTCCCCGACGACCGGGGCTGGGACGTGGAGAACCTCCACGACCCGGACGGCCTGCGGCCCGGCAGCTCGTCCACCCGCTCGGGCGGATTCCTGTACGACGCGGGCGACTTCGACGCCGAGTTCTTCGGACTCAGCCCGCGCGAGGCGCTCTCCGCCGACCCGCAGCACCGCCTGCTCCTGGAGACCGCCTGGGAGTCGCTGGAACGCGCGGGCATCGACCCGCAGAGCCTCAATGGCAGCGACACCGGTGTCTTCGCCGGCATCGCCTACTTCGGATACGGCAACCACTTCGCCACCCCCGAGTCCATCGCGGGGTACGCCCAGACCGGCTCGCTGCTGAGCGTGGCGTCCGGCCGGGTGGCGTACGCGCTGGGCCTCCAGGGCCCGGCCGTGTCGACGGACACGGCGTGCTCGTCGTCGCTTGTGACGGTGCATCAGGCGGTGCGCTCGCTGCGCCAGGGCGAATGCGGTCTCGCCCTGGCCGGTGGCGTCACCGTCATGGGGACACCGCAGGTGTTCCGGGAGATGTCCAAGCTGCGCGGCCTGTCGCAGGACGGCAGGTGCCGGGCGTTCGCCGACGCGGCGGACGGCACCGGCTTCTCCGAGGGCGTGGGCGTCCTGGTCCTGGAGCGGCTGTCGGACGCGCGGCGCAACGGCCACCGGGTGTGGGCCGTGATCCGGGGCAGCGCCGTCAACCAGGACGGCGCGTCCAACGGCCTGACCGCGCCGAGCGGCCCCGCCCAGCAGCGCGTCATCCGCGCCGCGCTCACCGACGCCCGCCTCCAGGCGGGCGACGTGGACGCCGTGGAGGCGCACGGCACCGGCACCCGGCTCGGCGACCCCATTGAGGCGGGCGCCCTGCTGGCCACCTACGGCCAGGAGCGGCAGGGCGGCGACCCGCTGTGGCTGGGCTCGTTGAAGTCGAACACCGGGCACACGCAGGCGGCCGCCGGGGTCGGCGGCCTGATCAAGATGGTCATGGCGATGCGGCACGGTGTGCTGCCCGCGACGCTGCACGTGGACCGCCCGTCCTCGCACGTCGACTGGGAGTCCGGCGCCGTCGAACTGCTCACCGAGGCCCGCGAGTGGACCACGCCGGAGGGCCGGCCGCGCCGCGCGGGCGTCTCCGCCTTCGGGGTCAGCGGCACCAACGCCCACGTGATCCTGGAGGAGCCGCCCGCCGACGAGGCCGGACCGACGTCCGGAGAGAAGGAGCTTTTGTACGGCGGCGGCGACGCGGTGCCGTGGGTGCTCTCGGCGCGCTCGCGGCAGGCGCTGCGGGCACAGGCCCGCAAACTGCGCGACTTCGCCGCCGCCGACACCGGCCAGGACCTCACCGACCTGGGCTGGTCGCTGGTGTCGAGCCGGACACCGTTCGAGCACCGCGCCGTCGTCGTCGGCCGGGACCGGGACGAACTGCTCACCGCGCTGACCGCCCTGAGCGAGGGCGAGGAGTCCCCCGCGGTCGTCCACGGCACCGTCGGCGAACCCGGCGGCACGGTCTTCATGTTCCCCGGCCAGGGCACCCAGTGGACGGGCGTGGCACGGCAGTTGTACGACGCCCACCCGGTGTTCGCACGGAGCCTCGACGAGACCTGCGCCCGCCTCGACGCCCACCTGCCGTTCGCGCTCCTGCCGCTGCTCCTCGCCGAGGAGGGCGACGCCGACTGGGTCGACGAGGACGGACGGCGGAAACGCACCGACATGGCCCAGGCGGCGCTGTTCGCCCTTCAGGTCGCCCTCTACCGGCTGCTCGCGCAGTACGGCCCGCGTCCCGACCACCTGATCGGCCACTCCGTCGGCGAGATCGCCGCGGCCCACGTCTCCGGGGTCCTCGGCCTGGACACCGCGGTCCGGCTCGTCGCCGCACGCGGCCGCGTCATGCAGGCGGTCACCGAGCAGGGCGCCATGCTGGCCGTGCGCGCCCCGCACGACCGGGTGGCCGGCCTGCTCGACGGGTACGACCGGGTCGGCGTCGCCGCCGTCAACGGCCCCGAGTCGGTCGTGGTGTCGGGCCTGCGCGAGCAGGTCCACGCGGTCCGGGACCGGCTCGTCGCCGACGGCGTCTCCGCGAAGCTCCTCCCGGTCGACCACGCGTTCCACTCGCCGCTCATGGACCCGGTCCTGGACGCGTTCGCCGACACCCTCGGCGAGCTTCCCCGGGACGGCGCGATGACGATCCCGATCGTCTCCACCCGGCTCGGCCGCGCGGCCACCCTCCAGGAACTGACCTCCGCCCGGTACTGGGTGGACCACGTGCGCGAGCCGGTGCGCTTCCACGAGGCCGTCGAGTGCGCCCGCGCCGCAGGCGCGAGCGTCTTCTTCGAGGTGGGCCCGGGCGCGACGCTCGCGAGCATCACCAAGGAGGCGTTCGCCGGGCAGGGCGTGCACGACGCGGTGGTCGTCTCGGCGTCGCGCAAGGGCCGCCCCGGCTCCCGGACCCTGCTCACCGCCCTCGCCCACCTGCACGTGCACGGCGCCGGCGTCGACTGGGCCGCCCTGTTCGGCACCCGCCGCCTGGTCGACCTGCCGACGTACGCGTTCCAGCACCAGCGCTACTGGCTGGACTTCCTGGCCGAGATGGAGACCGCCGACGTCACCTCCGCCGGGCTGACCGCCGCCGGCCATCCGCTGCTCGGCGCCGTGGTGGACCTGCCGGGCACCGACGAGACGGTCTTCACCGCCCTGTGGTCGCTGCGCACCCACGGCTGGCTCGCCGACCACACCGCCTTCGGCGCCGTCGTCGTCCCGGCGACCGCCCATCTGGACCTGGCCCTGTCGGCGGCCGCCCACACCGGGTGCGGAGCGGTGGAACAGCTGACCCTGGAGGTGCCCCTGATCCTGCCGGACTCCGGCGACGTACGGATCCGGGTCGTCGTCGGCCCGGCGGACGACGACGGGCGCCGCACCCTGGACGTGTACTCGCGCCCCGCCGACGAGGACCCGCAGGCGGGCGGCTGGACCCGGCACGCGATGGGCACGGTGCTGCCCGCCGGACCGCCGGCACCCGAACACGACGACGATGTACGCCCCTTGGCCTCCTGGCCGCCCGCCGGGGCCCGGCGGATCGACATCGGCACCCTCTACGACACGTTCGCGGACGCGGGCTTCGACTACGGCCCCGGCTTCCGCGGGCTGCGCGAGGTGTGGCGCCGGGGCGACGAGCTGTTCGCCCTGGCCACCCTGCCGGACACCGCCGACGGCGTCGCCGCCGAGGAGTTCGCGCTGCACCCCGCCCTGCTGGACACCGTCCTGCACGCGGCGATCGCCGGCGGCGTCGTCGACGTGAGCGGCGAGCGGAGCCGGATGCCGTTCTCCTGGTCCGGCGTGGAGCCGGCCGGTCCCGGCGCCGCGACCGTACGGGTCCGCCTCACGTCGACGGGCGAGGAGACGGTGACGCTGACCGTCGCCGACGAACGCGGCCGCCGGATCGCCACCATCGGCGCGCTGGCGTTCCGCCCGGCCGATGCCCAGCAGGTGCACTCCGCCCGCGGCGCCGCACGGCAGCCCTTGTACGAGGTGCGGTGGCGGCCGTCGAAGGAGCGCGCGCGGCAGGCCGGGCGCACCCCGTGGGCCGTGCTCGGCGCGCCCGACGGCCTGGCCGCCCGGCTGCGCCCGGCCGACGCCGCCGACACGACACCGCACTCCTCCCTCGACGCCCTCCTGGCCGGACAGCGGCCGCCCGCGCACATCGCCCTGTGCCTGGACGACCTCGTCGCGGCGAGCGCGGCCGACGGCCCGGTCGCCGCCACCCGCGACGCCGACAAGCGCGTCCTGGCGCTGCTCCAGCAGTTCCTCGCCGACGACCGCCTCGCCGGATCCACCCTGGTGGTGCTGACCCGGCTGGCCGTCGGCGCGGTCGCGGGGGAGCGCGTCGAGTCGTTGCCCGGAGCCTCGGTGTGGGGCCTGGTCCGCGCGGCGCAGAGCGAGCACCCGGGCAGGTTCCGGCTCGTGGACCTCGACGACGCGGACGCCTCCTGGGCGTCCCTCGCCGACGTGATCGCCGACGACGAGGCCCAACTCGCCGTGCGCGACGGCGCGTTCCTCGTGCCCCGGCTCGCCGCCGCCGCTCCGGACGGCCACCGCCTCCCGGAGCCGCCGGCCGGCGCCCACCGCCTCGGCATCCCGACCAAGGGAACCGTCGAGAACCTGACCTGGGTGCCGTGCCCCGAGGTCGACGCGCCCCTGGCGAGCGGCCAGGTCCGGATCGCCGTGCAGGCCGCCGGGCTCAACTTCCGCGACATCACCATCGCCCTCGGCCTCGTCGGCCGGACCGCCATCGACGCCGGGCTCGGCAGCGAGGGCGCCGGAGTCGTCCTCGACGTCGCCGACGACGTCACCGCGTTCGCCCCCGGCGACCGGGTCACCGGCATCTTCACCGGCGCCTTCGGCCGCACGGCCGTCGCCGACCACCGCATGCTCGTGCCCGTGCCCGACGGCTGGAGCTTCGCCGAGGCGGCCTCCGTGCCGTGCACGTTCCTCACCGCCTACCACGGCCTGCTGCGCGTGGCCCGGCTGAAGAAGGGGCAGCGGGTCCTCATCCACGCCGCGGCGGGCGGCGTCGGCATGGCCGCCGTCCAACTGGCCCGGCACGTCGGCGCCGAGATCTACGCCACCGCCAGCGAGGCCAAGTGGCCCGCCCTGCGCGCCCTGGGCCTCGACGACGACCACCTCGCGTCCTCCCGCGACCTGGAGTTCGCGCCGAAGTTCCTGCGCACCACCGAGGGCCGCGGAGTGGACGTCGTCCTCAACTCCCTCGCCCACGAGTTCGTCGACGCCTCGCTGACGCTGCTGCCGGGCGGCGGGCACTTCGCCGAGATGGGCAAGACCGACATCCGCGAGCCCGCGACGGTGGCCGCCGACCACCCCGGCGTCCACTACGAGGCGTTCGACCTCTGGGAGGCGGGACCGGACGCCCTCCAGGAGATGTTCCGCGCCGTCATGGACCTGTTCGCCGACGGCCGGATACGCCTGGGCCCGATCTCCCTGACCGGCATCCGCGACGCCCGCCGCACGTTCCGGGAGATGAGCCAGGGGCGCCACATCGGCAAGCTGGTCCTGGAGGTGGGCGGCGGCTTCGGCGGCGGCACGGTGCTCGTCACGGGCGGCACCGGGGGAGTGGGCTCCCTCGTCGCCCGCCACCTCGTGACCCATCACGGCGTCCGCAGCCTGGTCCTCGCCAGCCGCAGCGGACCGGCCGCCGAGGGCGTGCCCGGGCTCGTCGCCGAACTGGAGGCCGCCGGGGCGCGGGTGCGGGCCGTGGCCTGCGACGTGGCGGACCGCGACGCCGTGGCCGCACTCCTCGACGGTCTGCCGGGCAGCCACCCGTTGACCGCGGTCGTGCATGCCGCGGGTGCCCTCGCCGACGGCACCGTGGAGTCGCTGACCGCGAAGAGCCTCGACCACGTCCTCGACGCCAAGGCCGCCGGCGCTCACCATCTGCACGAACTGACCCGCGAGCGGCCCCTGTCGGCCTTCGTCGAGTTCTCCGCCTTCGCCGGCCAGACCGGCAACGCCGGACAGGCCAACTACGCCGCCGCCAACACCTTCCTCGACGGCCTGGCCGCCCGGCGCAGGTCCGAGGGCCTGCCCGCCACCTCCCTGTGCTGGGGCTGGTGGGAGGAGAGCAGCGGCATGACCGGAGAACTGCACCGCGCCGACCTGTCCCGGCTGCGCCGCGCGGGCATCGCCGCGATGCCGACCGCCGAGGCACTGGCCCTGTTCGACGCGGCGGTCGCCGAGGGCAAGGCCGTCCTCGTGCCCGCCCGGATCGACCTCGCCGCGCTGCGCGGCAGGCCCGCCGACGAGGTGCCCCCGCTGCTGCGCGACCTCGTCGACGCCGCCCGTCCCCGTCGCGCCGCGACCGCCACCGCCACGGCCGGCGGCCCCGCGGGACTCCTGGACCGGCTGACCGCGCTGCCCGCGCCGCAGGCGCGAGAAGCGCTCCTGGAGCGGATCCGCGAGCAGGCCGCCGTGGTCCTCGGGCACAGCTCGGGCGCGGGCGTCGACGCCGACCAGGCGTTCACCCAGCTCGGCTTCGACTCACTGACCGCCGTCGAGCTCTGCAACCTGCTGGCGGCCGAGACCGGCCTGCGCCTGCCGTCCACCCTCGTCTTCAGCTATCCGACCCCGCGCGAACTGGGCGAGCACCTCTTCGGCCTGCTGCGGCCGGCGGGCGAGGACGAGGGCGCCGCCCCCGGCGCGACGGACGACGCCGAAGCGGCCGACGAGACGCGCATCCGTGAGGTGCTGCGGACCGTGCGGATCGGGGACCTGCGCGCCGCGGGCCTGCTCGAACCGGTCCTCGCCCTGGCCGGCGCGGCCGCGGAACCCGACGCCGGCGAACCGGCCGGCCAACTGTCCGACCTGGACCTGGATTCCCTGATCGACCTGGCCCTGGACGAGAAGAGGTGAACGGCATGACCGACTCGACCGACCGCACGGCGGACGGCGCGGACCGGGTCCAGCGGGCGCTGCGCACGCTGCTGGAGGAGCGCGACCGGCTCCGCCGCGAGAACGACGACCTGAAGGCGGGCCGCGGCGAGCCGATCGCGGTGGTGTCCATGTCCTGCCGTTTCCCGGGAGGCGTGGCCTCACCGGAGGATCTGTGGGACGTGGTCCGCGAGGGCCGCGACATCGTCGGCGACTTCCCCGACGACCGCGGCTGGCGCGACGTGTACGACGCCGACCCCGACGCCACCGGCAAGGCGTACACCCGCCAGGGCGGATTCCTGACGGACGTGGCCGGGTTCGACGCCGGGTTCTTCGGCATCAGCCCGCGCGAGGCGCTGGCCGTCGACCCGCACCACCGGCTCCTCCTGGAGACGTCGTGGGAGGCGTTCGAACGGGCGGGTATCGTCCCCGCCGACGTACGGGGAAGCGACGTCGGCGTCTTCACGGGTGTGAGCTCGTCGGAGTACGGGTGGCGTTTCCTGGAGGGCGGCCAGAAGGACCTGGAGGGCTACCTGCTGTACGGCAGCGCCCTGAGCGTGGCCTCCGGCCGGGTCTCGTACGAACTGGGCCTCACCGGGCCCGCGGTGTCCCTGGACACCGCGTGCTCGTCGTCGCTGGTGTCGCTGCACATGGCGGTGCAGTCGCTGCGGTCGGGCGAGTGCTCGCTCGCCCTGGCGGGCGGGGCGCTCGTGATGGCGACGCCCGCGATGTTCGTCGAGTTCTCCCGCCAGCGCGCCCTGTCCGCCGACGGCCGCTGCAAGGCGTTCGCCGACGGCGCCGACGGCACCGGCTGGGCGGAGGGCGCGGGCGTCCTCCTCCTCGAACGGCTCTCCGACGCACGCCGCAACGGACACCCCGTCCTGGCCGTCGTGCGGGGCAGCGCGGTCAACCAGGACGGCGCCAGCAACGGCCTGACCGCCCCCAACGGCCGCGCCCAGGAGAAGGTCATCCGCGCGGCCCTGGCCAACGCGGGCGTGGACCCCGCCGACGTGGACCTGGTCGAGGCGCACGGCACCGGCACCAGGCTGGGCGACCCGATCGAGGCGGGTGCCCTGCTCGCCACGTACGGGCAGGGCCGCGCCGAGGAGCGGCCGCTGTGGCTCGGCTCCCTGAAGTCGAACATGGGGCACGCCCAGGCCGCGGCCGGCGTCGGCGGTGTCATCAAGACCGTGATGGCGCTGCGCCACGGCTATCTGCCCAAGACCCTGCACGTGAACGCGCCCACACGGGAGGTCGACTGGGAGTCCGGGGCCGTCGAGGTCCTCGCCGAGGGCCGGGAGTGGGCCCGCGCCGACGGGCCGCGCCGGGCGGGCGTGTCCTCGTTCGGCGTCAGCGGCACCAACGCGCACGTCGTCCTGGAGGAGGCGGACCCCGCGGACGGGCCCGCGGTGGCCACCGGCCCCGCCGACGGCACCATCGGCGCGGGTCTCGTGCCCTGGGTGCTGTCCGCCAAGAGCGCCCAGGCCCTGCGGCAACAGGCCTCCAGGCTCCGCGAGTTCACCGCCGCCGACCCGTCCCTGGACCTCGCCGACGTGGGCTGGTCGCTCGTGTCGAGCCGGTCCAGGTTCACCCACCGGGCCGTGGTCCTCGGCCACGACCGCGACGAACTCCTCGACGGCCTCGGCGCGTTGAGCGAGGGCACCGAGTCCCCCGCGGTCGTCCGCGGCAGCGCGGGCGGGCCGGGTCCCGTCGCCTTCGTCTTCCCGGGCCAGGGCTCCCAGTGGGCGGGCATGGGACGCGAGCTGTACGAGGGGTTCCCGGTCTTCGCCCGCAGCATCGACGCCTGCGCCGAGGCCCTGTCCGAGTGGGTCGACTGGTCGCTGCTCGACGTGATCCGCGGCGCGGCGGACGCCCCGGGCTTCGACCACGTCGACGTGGTGCAGCCCGCGCTGTTCGCGGTGATGGTGTCCACGGCGGCCCTGTGGCGGTCCTGGGGCGTGGAACCGGCCGCGGTGATCGGCCACAGCCAGGGCGAGATCGCCGCCGCGTACGTGAGCGGCGCGCTGTCCCTGCGGGACGCCACCCGGGTCGTGGCGCTGCGCAGCAAGGCCCTGGTGGACCTGATCGGGCACGGCGGGATGGCGTCGGTGGGCGCGTCCGCGGACGAGGTGGAGCGACACCTCGCGCCGTGGGGCGACCAGGTGAGCGTCGCCGTCGTCAACGGCCCGTCCTCGGTCGTGGTCTCCGGCGAACCGGAGTCGCTCGACGAGTTCGTGGAGAAGATGAACGCCGAGGGCGTCCAGGCCCGCCGCATCAAGGTCGACTACGCCTCGCACTCCCACCACGTGGCCCGCGTGCGGGACCAGGTGGTCGGCTCCCTGTCCGACGTCCGTCCCACGACGTCGACGGTGCCGTTCTACTCGACCCTGTACGGCGAGGTCATCGACACCACGCGCCTCGACGCCGGCTACTGGTACGAGAACCTGCGCGAGAAGGTCCTCTTCGAGCCGTCCGCACGGCAGCTGGCCGCGGACGGGTTCCGGGTGTTCGTCGAGGTGAGCCCGCACCCCGTGCTGACCGTGCCGGTGCAGGAGATCCTCGACGACACCGGTGGCGCCGGCGACTCGGGCGACGCGCTGGTCCTGTCGTCCTCGAGGCGCGGCAGAGGCGAGGTGGAGTCCGTGCTCACCTCGCTGGCCACGCTGCACGCGCGCGGCGGAGCCGTCGACTGGGCCGCCCTGTTCGGCACCCGCCGCCGCGTGGACCTGCCGACGTACGCGTTCCAGCACCAGCGCTACTGGCTCGGCTCCGCGCCCACCGCCGCCGTCGCACAGCTGCCGGCCGCCGAGCCGCCCGCGCCCGACGACACCGGCGAGCGCCCCCTGGCCGAGCGGGTCGCCGCGCTCTCCGGCGACGAGGCGAAGGAGCTCGTGCTCGACCACGTCCTCCAGAAGGTCGCCGTCGTGCTCGGACACGCCTCCGGCGGATCCGTCGACGCCGACCGGGAGTTCAAGGAGCTCGGCTTCGACTCGCTGCTGTCGGTGGAGCTCAGCAAGCGCCTGAGCGCCTCGACCGGGCACAAGCTGCGGCCGAACCTGGTGCTGCGGCACCCCTCGCCGCGGCGCATCGCCGGGCACCTCACGACCCTGCTGTCCGCGTAGGGCACGCCGGGGCACCTGTCCCGCCGGCGGGACACCGCAAGCCGTCACGGCCCGGTGTCCCGCCGGGTTACGAACTGTCTTGTACGGCCGCCGCGCTCTCCCGACCATGGGGGTGATCTGCGAATTCATCCGGTTTCCGGGCCTTCTTGTCTAGGGGTTGATCTGTGTGCGTTCATTCGGTGCGTCCTCTGCGCACAAGGGCATGTGGCGGGCGCAGGAGATGGCCCCCGACACGCCGAACCACGCGCTGACCATGTGGGACGTGGACGGTGACCTGGACCGGGAAGCCATCGGGTCCGCGTTCCTGCACGTCATGGGCGAGGCCGAGGTGCTGCGCGTCACCTTCTCCGACGACGGCGAGGGACTGCGCCTGGTCCCCAGGGAGCTGGGCGACTGGCGTCCGTTCGCCCTCGACCTGAGCGCCGAGGCCGACCCCGAGCAGGCGGCCCGCGACGCCCTCGCCGAACTGGTGCGGCAGCCCTTCGATCTCGGCCGGGACCTGCTGTTCCGGCTGGGCGCGGTCAAGCTGTCGGACACCCGCCACCTGCTGGTGATCGCCTACCACCACCTCATATCGGACGGGTTCGGCGCGGGCGGCCTGCTGTCCCGGCGCCTCGCCGAGGTCTACACGGCCCTGGTGCGCGGCGAGCCGGTGCCCGAGCTCGAACACCCCTGGGACACCGCGTCGTTCGCGGCCGAGGCCACCGACTACCTCGTCTCCGAGAAGTTCACCGAGGACTCCGCCTTCTGGCGCGACTACCTCAAGGACGCGCCCGCCCCCGCGCAGCTCCCGCGCGTCGCCCTCGGCGACGAGCAGCGCGCCGCCCTGTCCGAGCCGCTCGGCAGCGCCGACCGCTGGTCGGAGGTGGCCGAGACCATCGGCATGGCCTCCCGCACGCTGACCGTGCCGCGCGCCGAGGCCGACACCTGGACCGAGACCGCGCAGAACCTGGGCCTGTGGATGTCCCAACTGGTCACCGCCGCCACGGCCGTGTACCTGCGGCACCGCTGCGAACACCCCGAGTTCCTGCTCTCGCTCGCGGTGGGCAACCGGATCGGCGTGGCCAGCCGCACTCCCGGCCTCGCCGTGAACGTGGTCCCGGTGCGGGCGAAGGTCGGCCTCGACGCGTCCTTCGCTGACATCGCCGAGGCGCTCGTCGACGACACGTACGAGATCTTCGACCACACCGCCTGCCACTACTCCGACATCCAGCGGGCCGCCGGAACCCCGCTGAGCGACCGCGGCAGCTACGGCGCCGTCGTCAACGTCGTCGAGTTCGTCGAGCGGCTCACCTTCGGCGACAGCCCCGCCCGCTACTGCGGCGCGACCACCGGAACCTTCGAGGAGCTGTCCATCGGCGTCTACACCGACGGCAGCCCCGACAGCGACCTGTACATCCGGCTCGACGCCCCCGCCCGCCTCTACGACCGCGCCGAACTCCGCTTCATCGGCGAGGAGCTGATCGCCCACCTGCGCGCCGTGCTCGCCGCGGGCGACAAGCCGGTCGGCACCCTGGACGTGCTCGCCGGCGAGCACCGCGACCGGGTGCTGGCGGCGGCCCACGGCACGCGGACGCCGCAGTCCTGCCTGACGGTCCCCGAACTGTTCACCCGCCGGGCCGAGGCCGACCCCGACGCCGTCGCGCTGGTCGACGCGGACGACCAGGTGTCGTACGGCGAACTCGCCGCGCGCTCGGACCGGATCGCCCGTGCGCTGCGCGGGCGCGGCGTGGCGCCCGAGACGGTCGTCGCGGTGGCGCTGCCGCGCTCGGCGGAGCTCGCCGCCGCCCTCCTGGGTGTGGCGAAGGCGGGCGGCGCGTACCTCCCCGTCGACCCGGCGGCCCCGGTCGACCGGATCACCGCGCGGATCGGCGACACCGAGGCGCGCGTCCTGCTCACCGACGCGGCGACCGCCGAACGCCTCGCGGCGGACTCCGGCGCCCCGGTGACCACCGTCGAGGCGCTCCTGTCCGAGGGCGCCGCCGACACCCCGGCCGTCACGGCCGCCCCGCGAGCGGACAACCTCCTGGCCGTCCTCCCCGACTCCGCGACCTCCGGCACGGACGGGGCGGTGGCCCTCACCCACCGCAACCTCGCACGGCTCACCCAGGACGCACCGTGGTGCACGGCCGACGGCACCACGGTGCTGTGGCACACCGCGCACACCTCCGACGCGCTCGCCCTCGACCTGTGGGCGCCCCTCCTGGCCGGCGGCCGCGTGGTCGTGGCCCCGGGCGGGGACCTCGACGCCGACGCCCTGACCGCCGCGCGCGCCGCCCACGGCATCACCACGGTGTGGCTGCCCGCGAGCTGGTTCTCGGCGATCGCCGCCGAACGCCCCGAGGCGCTGGCCGGGCTGCGCGAGGTCGTCACCGGCGGCGACCGGGTGCCCGCCGCCGCGCTGCGCCGGGTCCGCGAGGCCTGCCCCGAACTGACCGTCGTGCACGGCCACGGCCCGGCCGAGTCGACCCTGTACGCCGCGTGCCACCGCCTGGCCGCGGGCGAACCGCTGCCCGACGCGTCCACGATCGGCCACCCCCTGGACAACACCTCCCTCCACGTCCTCGGCCCGGGCCTCAACCCGCTGCCCGCCGGTGTGACCGGCGAGCTGTACGTGGCCGGGACCGGCCTGGCGCGCGGCTACGCCGGGCGGGCCGCGGCGACCGCGGAGCACTTCGTGGCCTGTCCGTTCGGCCCGGCCGGCGCCGTCATGCACCGGACCGGTGACCGGGTGCGCCGGCGCGAGGACGGCCGGCTCGAGTACGTGGCGCGTGCCGATCGGCGCGAGCGGCCGGCGGAGGTGGAGGAGGTGCTGTCCGAGCACGCCCACCTCGCCCAGTCCGTCGTCCTCGTCACGGCGGACGGCTCCGGCGGCCGGCAGCGCCTGGTCGCGTACGTCGTCCCGGCCGCCGGGCGGACCGTCGAGACCGACGAACTGCGCCGGTTCGCCGCAGGCCGGCTGCCCGAGTCCCGGGTGCCGTCGGTGTTCACCGTCCTCGACCGGCTGCCGCTGACGGCGGGCGGCCGGGTCGACCTCGCGGCGCTGCCCGAGCCCGCCTCCGCCGAGGACACCTACCGGGCGCCGCGCAACGACATCGAGCGGACCCTGGCCAAGGCCTTCGCCGAGGTCCTCGAACTCGAACGGGTCGGCATCGACGACGACTTCTTCGACCTGGGCGGCAACTCGCTGCGGGCGATCCGCCTCGTCGGCCTGATCCGCTCCGAACTCAAGCAGGAAGTCACCATCCGCCGCCTGTTCGCGGCCCGGACCGTCACCGGTCTGTCGGACATGTGGAAGGACCTCGGGCAGGCCCGCAGGCCCGGTCTGCGCAGGCGGACCAGGGAAGGCGCCGTCCTGTAACCACCGCCCCCGGCACACGAATCCGTCGCTCGACCGCGCCCGACCGGCGCGGTGCCCCGATCAGCGGGTGAGGAGAAAGGGAATCATGGATTCTTTGACAGAAGCCCTGCTGTCCGGGGCCGGCCCGGACGAGATCGGGCGACACGCACTTCCCCCGCAGTACCGGGCCGCGCACCTGCTGGCCGCCGACGTCGGCATGTTCGACGGGGTGGCCGATCCCGACGTGCGCAAGTCGCTGCACGTCGGGTCCGTCCCCATGCCGGAGCTCGCCCCGGACGAGGTGGTCGTCGCCGTCATGGCGAGTTCCATCAACTACAACACCGTCTGGTCGGCGACGTTCGAACCGGTGCCCACCTTCGCGTTCCTCAAGCGCCAGGCCCGCAACGGCGGTTGGGACCGCCGGCACGACCTGCCGCACCAGGTCGTCGGATCGGACGCGGCCGGCATCGTCGTACGCGCCGGGACCGGCGTACGCCACTGGAAGCCCGGCGACCACGTGGTGGCCAGCTGCGTCCAGGTCGACGACCAGGAACCGGCCACCCACGCCGACGCCATGCTCGGCACCGGCCAGCGCATCTGGGGCTACGAGACGAACTTCGGCGGCCTCGCCCACTACGCGGTCGTCCGCGCCAGCCAGCTGCTGCCCAAACCGCCGCACCTGACCTGGGAGGAGTCCGCGAGCGTCCTGCTGACCGCGGCCACCTCCTACCGGATGCTCATCGGTGACAACGGCGCCCGGATCAAGCAGGGCGACATCGTGCTCGTCTGGGGCGCCACCGGTGGACTCGGCGCCTACGCGGTGCAGATGGTGAAGAACGCGGGCGGCATCCCCGTCGGCGTCGTCGGCTCCGAGCACAAGGCCGCGGCACTGCGCCGGCTCGGCTGCGACGTCGTCATCGACCGCAGCGCGATCGGCCTGGGCGACGACGGCGCACCCACCCCGGAACGCACCATCGAACTGGGCAAGCGCCTCGGCCGGGAGATCCGCCGCCAGGTCGGCGAGGACCCGCACGTCGTCTTCGACTACGTCGGGCGCGCCACGTTCGGGATCTCCGTGTTCGTCGTCCGCAAGGGCGGCACGGTCGTCACCTGCGGATCGAGCACCGGCTACGACCACCACTTCGACAACCGCTACCTGTGGATGAACCTCAAGAAGGTCATCGGCAGCCACGCCGCGAACCTCCAGGAACAGGCCGAGTGCAACCGCCTGTTCCGCCTCGGCCACCTGGCCCCCGTCCTCTCCGACGTCTACCCGCTCGACGAGGTGGGCGAGGCGGCGCGCCTCGTCCAGCTCAACCGGCACATCGGCAAGGTCGGTGTGCTGTGCCTCGCCCCCGAGGAGGGCCTCGGCGTCACCGACCCCGCCCTGCGGGAGAGGATCGGCGCCGAGCGGCTCAACCCGCTGCGCGGTCTGGGCGCGGCGCCCCGCCCCGCCGAAGGCGCTCGGTCATGACCGGGGCCACCGGCATCGGCATCCTGTCCACCGGCTCCTACCTGCCCAAGCACGAGGTGAGCAACGAGGAGGTCGCCGCCCGGGTCGGCGTCACCGCGGACTGGATCGAACGCAAGACCCAGATACGGTCGCGGCGCTACGCCGCCGACCACGAGGCGACGTCGGACCTGGCGATCAAGGCGGCCGAACGGGCCCTGGAACAGGCACACCTGACCGCACAGCAGATCGACTACATCATCCTCTCCACCTCCACCGGCGACTTCCCGCAACCGCCCACCTCCTACCTCGTCCAGCACGGCCTGGGCGCCTACGGCGCCGCCTGCTTCGACGTGAACGTCGTGTGCAGCGGCTTCGTCTACGCCCTCTCCCTGGCCCACGCCCTGGTGACCGTGCGCCCCGGTGCCCGCGCCCTGGTGATCGGCGCGGACGTGTACTCGCGCATCCTCGACGTCACCGACCGCAGGACCGCCATCCTGTTCGCCGACGGAGCCGGAGCCGCGATCGTCGGAGCGGTCCCGCAGCCGTACGGCATCATCGCCACCGACCTCGCCAGCCGGGGCGACGCGCACCACCTGATCCGCGTCGAGGCGGGCGGCAGCCGCCACCCGGCGTCGGCGGAGACCGTCGCCGAGGGCGGCCACCACTTCAAGATGGACGGCCGCGGAGTACGGGACTTCGTGGCCGAACACGTGCCGCCCGCGCTGCGCGCACTGGCCGCGCGGGCCGGCGTCGACCTCGCCGCCGTCGACCACTTCGTACCGCACCAGGCCAACGGCGTCATGCTCACGGACGTCGTCGACCGCGCGGGCCTCACCACCGCGCGGACGCACCGCACCCTGATCCGGTACGGGAACGTCGGCAGCGCCTCGGTGCCGGTCGCGCTCGACGAGGCCCACCGCACCGGCGCCCTGACGCCGGGCGACCTCGTGCTCCTCGCCGGCTTCGGTGGCGGCATGTCGATCGGCGCATCACTACTGACCTGGGGGACCGCATGACCACGACGACCGGCAGCGACACGATCGAGAGGGTGGGTGTCGCGGGCAGCGGCATCATGGGCACCGGCATCGCCGAACTGTGCGCCAAGTCAGGCCTGGACGTGGTCGTCGCGGTGTTCTCCGACGCCTCCCTCGACAAGGGGCCGCAGCGCCTGGCCGCCTCCCTCGACCGGGGCGTGGCCAGGGGCAAGCTGACCGCCGAGCAGCGCGACGCGGCACTGTCCCGGGTCACCTACACCCGCGACCTCGCCGACCTCGCCGACCGCCAGCTGGTGATCGAGGCGATCAAGGAGGACGAGCCGCTCAAACTCGACCTCTTCGCCACCCTCGACAAGATCGTGGAGGACCCGCACGCCATCCTGGCGACCAACACCTCCTCGATCCCCGTCGTCCGCCTCTCCGCCGCTACCCGCCGCGCCGAGCACGTGCTCGGCCTGCACTTCTTCAACCCGGTCCCGGCGCTGCCGCTCGTCGAGGTGGTCCCCTCGGTGCTGACGGACAGGGCGGTGAGCGACCGAGCCCTCACCTTCGTCCGCGACGTCCTGGGCAAGCAGCCCATCACCTCGCCGGACCGCGCCGGCTTCCTCGTCAACGCGCTGCTCTTCCCCTACCTCCTGTCCGCGGTCCGCATGGTCGAGTCGGGCCTGGCCACGGCGGAGGTCATCGACCAGGGCATGACCCAGGGCTGCTCGCACCCGATGGGCCCGCTGCGCCTGGCCGACCTGATCGGGCTGGACACGACCGTGTCCATCGCGCAGGCCATGTACGAGGAGTTCAAGGAGCCGCTGTACGCTCCGCCGCCGCTGCTGCTGCGCATGGTGGAGGGCGGCCTGCTGGGCAAGAAGTCCGGCCGGGGCTTCTACCCGTACGCGTGAGGGAACGGCGAAGGGCCCGGGCGGGGGATGCCGCCCGGGCCCTTCGCCGCTCCCTGGGATCGCTCAGACGGCGACGGTGCGCGCCGCCAGCCCCTCGGTGACGGCGCCGGCGACCGGCCCGAGCTGGTCGAAGAGGTAGAAGTGACCGCCGGGGAAGACCTTCAGACCGAAGTCACGGCTGGTGTGCGCCCGCCAGGTCCACATGTCGTCGACCGTCGTCATCGGGTCGCTGTCGCCGGTCAGGGCGGTCAACGGGACATCGAGCGGCTCGCCGCCGCGCCAGGTGAACGTGCCGAGGATGCGATAGTCGGCCCGCAGAGCCGGCAGCACGATCTCCAGGATCTCCGGATCGTCGAGCATCGCCTGCTCGGTGCCGCCCAGCCGGCGCACGTCGGCGAGCACGTCGGCGTCGTCGAACCGGCCGAAGGCGCTGTCCCGGCCGTCCGGCGCGCCCCGCCCCGACAGGAACAGCCGCTGCGGCCGGGGCAGTCCGTCGCGGGCCAGCAGCCGGGCCGTCTCGAAGGCGACGAGCGCCCCCATGCTGTGACCGAACAGGGCGTAGGGCCGCTCCGGATCGGCGGCCACTTCGCCGGCCAGCTGCTCGGCGACAGCCCCGACGAGGTCGTCCAGCTCGGTGAACGGCTCCTCGCGGTAGCGGTCCTGGCGCCCCGGGTACTGCAGGGACACCACGTCGAACGCGGACGGCAGGGAGCGCGCCAGCTGCAGGTACGCGGTGGCGGAGCCCCCCGCGTGGGGGAAGCAGAAGAGCCGGGGCCCGTTCCCGGCGGGGGTGAAGCGTCGGAACCACGTGCTGTTCACGGTCGGAAGTCCCTTCGTGGGCGAAAGGCCGCCGACCCCGACGGAGAACTCTCCGGCGGGGTCAGGGCGTTGTCCGTCAGGCGGTGTCGGGTGTGCGGGGCGAGCGTGGGAACGGTCGGACAGCCCGCCGGTGCCCCTCCGGGGGGTGGTGTGGGTGCCGACGGGCCGTTCGGTGCTCCGCGAGGGCTCATGACCGCACGTACCGGAGCTCACCCCCCGAGGCTGCCGGAGTGCGCTCGACGGGCGCTGGGGAGCCGGTGGAGAGCCCGGGTCCCCTTTCGGCCTCCACCACGCCGGCGAGCCGCCGCACTCCTTCACGGATCCGTTCCGGCGTCGGATAGCAGTACGACAACCGCATCTGGCGGCCACCCGACTTGTCCGTGTAGAAGCCGCTGCCCGACGCGTACGCCACCCCGGCCGCCACCGCACGCGGCAGCATCGCCCGGGTGTCCACGCCCTCGGGCACGGTCACCCACACGTAGAATCCGCCGTCCGGTACCGTCCAGGTGCATTCCGGCGGCAGGTACCGCTCCAGCGCGTCCAGCATCGCGTCGCGCCGCTCCCGGTAGATCTCCCGGAACACGGCGATCTGCCCCTGCCAGTCGTGCGCGGCCAGGTACCGCGACACGATCATCTGGTTCAGCGTGGGCGGGCACAGCGTCGCCGACTCCATCGCCAGCACCAGTTTCTCGCGCACCTCGTCCGGCGCGAGTACCCAGCCGACCCGCAGCCCGGACGCGAACGTCTTGGAGAACGAGCCCAGGTACACCACGTTGTCCGGGTCCGTCGACCGCAGCGCCGGGTAGGTGGCGCCGTCGAAGCCGAGCAGCCCGTACGGGTTGTCCTCGACCACCAGCACCCCGTGCGCGCGGCAGATCTCCAGGATCTCGGTCCGGCGCTCCACCGCGAGCGTTACGCCCGCCGGGTTGTGGAAGTTCGGGATCGTGTACAGCATCTTCACCCGCTGCCCGGCGGCCCGGGCCCGCCGCAGCGCCGCCCGCAGCCCCTCCGGCACCAGACCGTGCCCGTCCATCGGCACATGCACGACCTGCGCCTGGTACGCCGCGAACGAGCCCAACGCCCCCACATAGGAGGGGCCTTCGGCCATCACCACGTCACCGGGATCGCACAGCAGCCGGGTCAGCAGATCGATCCCCATCTGCGAACCGACCGTCACCACGACCTCCTCCGGCCGCGCGGTGACACCCTCCAGCGCCATCACGGCGCAGATCTGCTCCCGCAGCGGCGGCAGTCCGTGCGCCGACGCGTACTGCAGTGCCGTCAGACCGTCCTCCGCGACGAGCTGCGCGACCTGCTGAGAGAGCGCGGCCAGCGGCAGGGCGGCCAGATTCGGCATGCCGCCCGCCAGCGAGACCACCTCGGGCCTGCTGGCGACCGCGAACAGCGCCCGGATCTCCGAGGCTTCCATGCCGGCGGTGCGCACGGCGAACCGGTTCGCTGCGATGTCGTGCACGTGGTCCTCCCGCAGCTCAGTAGCGGTAGTGGTCGGGCTTGTACGGGCCGTCGACGTCGACGCCGATGTACGAGGCCTGCTCCGGGCGGAGCGTCGTCAGCTTGACGCCGAGGGCGTCGAGGTGGAGACGGGCGACCTTCTCGTCGAGGTGCTTGGGCAGCGTGTAGACGCCCACCGGGTACTCCGCCTGCTTGGTGAACAGCTCGATCTGGGCCAGCGTCTGGTCCGCGAAGCTGTTGGACATCACGAACGAGGGGTGGCCGGTGGCGTTGCCCAGGTTCAGCAGGCGGCCCTCGGACAGCACGATGATCACCTTGCCGTCGGGGAACGTCCAGGTGTGGACCTGCGGCTTCACCTCGTCCTTGACGATGCCGTCGATCTTCGCCAGACCGGCCATGTCGATCTCGTTGTCGAAGTGGCCGATGTTCCCGACGATGGCCTGGTGCTTCATCCTGGCCATGTCGCTCGCCATGATGATGTCCTTGTTGCCCGTCGTGGTGATGAAGATGTCCGCCTGGTCGACGACCTCGTCGAGGGTGGCGACCTGGTAGCCGTCCATCGCTGCCTGCAGCGCGCAGATCGGGTCGATCTCCGTGACGATCACGCGGGCGCCCTGGCCGCGCAGCGACTCCGCACAGCCCTTGCCCACATCGCCGTACCCGCAGACGACCGCCGTCTTGCCGCCGATCAGCACGTCGGTGGCCCGGTTGATGCCGTCGATCAGGGAGTGGCGGCAGCCGTACTTGTTGTCGAACTTCGACTTCGTCACCGCGTCGTTCACATTGATCGCGGGGAAGAGCAGGGAGCCCTCGCGCTGCATCTCGTACAGGCGGTGGACACCCGTCGTGGTCTCCTCGGTCACGCCGCGGATCTCCGAGGCGATGACGGTCCAGTCGAGCGTGCTGCGCTCCAGCAGGCCGCGTACGACCGTCATCTCCTCGCCGGACGCCTCCGGCAGCGCGCCGGTCTTCTTGCGCTCGACGCCGAGGTGGACGAGGAGGGTGGCGTCGCCGCCGTCGTCGAGGATCATGTTCGGGCCGGCGTGCCCGGGCCAGGTCAGCGCCTGCTCGGTGCACCACCAGTATTCCTCCAGGGTCTCGCCCTTCCAGGCGAAGACCGGGATCCCCGCGGCGGCGATCGCGGCCGCCGCGTGGTCCTGGGTGGAGTAGATGTTGCAGGAGACCCAGCGGACGTCGGCGCCGAGCGCGACGAGGGTCTCGATCAGGACGGCCGTCTGGATCGTCATGTGCAGGGAACCGGTGATCCGGGCCCCCGCCAGGGGCTGCGCCTCGGCGTACTCCTCGCGGATCGCCATCAGGCCGGGCATCTCGTGCTCGGCGAGGGTGATCTCCTTGCGGCCGAAGGCGGCGAGGGAGAGGTCGGCGACCTTGAAGTCGGTGAACTCAGCTGACATGGAGGCTCCTTGAGCTGTTCAGTACGGCACGGTGGATGTCCAGGGTCGCCGTGGACTTGTTGAGCGTGATGTAGTGCAGGCCGGGCGCTCCCTCGGCGAGCAGGCGTTCGGCCATCGCCGTGGCGTGGGCGACACCGATCTCGTACGCGTCGTGCGGGCGGTCCCGGGACGCCTCCAGCCGGTGCGCGAGGTCCTCGGGGAACGCGGCGCCGGACAGCTCGGCGAACCGGCCGATCTGGCGGGCGTCCGTGGCCGGCATGATCTCCGGGATGATCGGCGTGTCACAGCCGGCGGCCGCCACCCGGTCCCGGAGCCGCAGATAGTCCTCCACGTCGAAGAACATCTGGGTGACCGCGTAGTCCGCTCCGGCGCGGCACTTGGCGACGAAGTGACGGATGTCGGTGTCCCAGTCCGGCGAGCGCGGGTGCATCTCGGGGAAAGCGGCCACGCCGACCCTGAACTCGCCGAGCGAGCGCACGAGTTCGACGAGCTGATAGGCGTACGTGAAGCCGTCGGGATGCGGCCGCCAGGGCCCTCGCGGGTCACCGGGCGGGTCGCCCCGCAGCACGAGGACGTCCCGGACGCCGACGTCCGCGTACTGGCCGATGATGTGCCGCAGTTCGGCCACGGAGTGGTCGACGGCCGTGAGGTGCGCGACCGGCCGCAGGGTCGTCTCGGCGACGATGCGCCGGGTGACCTGGACGGTGCGTTCGCGCGACGAGCCGCCGGCGCCGTAGGTGACGGAGACGAAGTCGGGGGCGAGCGGCTCGATCCGGCGCAGCGCCTGCCACAGGGTCTGCTCGCCCTTGGCGGTCTTCGGCGGGAAGAACTCGAAGGAGAACGTCGGTCTCACCGTCCGCCTCCCGCCCGGCCCGCGTTGAAGTAGCTCGCCTCGGGGTGGTGGACGACGATGGCGTCGGTGGACTGTTCGGGGTGGAGCTGGAACTCCTCGCTGAGGTGGACGCCGATCCGCTCCGGCCGCAGCAGTCCGGCGATCTTCGCGCGGTCCTCCAGGTCCGGGCAGGCCGGGTAGCCGAGCGAGTAGCGGCACCCCTGGTACTCGGTGCGGAGCATGCCGGCGAGCGAGTCGGGGTCGTCGCCCGCCACCCCGATCTCGGAGCGGACGCGGGCGTGCCAGTACTCGGCGAGGGCCTCGGCCAACTGCACGGACAGGCCGTGCAGTTCGAGGTAGTCGCGGTAGGAGTTCGCGGCGAACAGCTCGGCGGTGGCCTCACCGATCCTCGAGCCGACGGTGACGACCTGGAGGCCGACGACGTCGGTCTCGCCGGACTCTTCAGGGCGGAAGAAGTCGGCCAGGCACAGCCGCCGCCCGCGCGGCTGGCGTGGGAAGGTGAAGCGGGTCCGCTCGTTGCCGTACTCGTCGAGGACGATCAGGTCGTCGCCCTTGGACACGCAGGGGAAGTAGCCGTGGACGACGGCCGCCTCCAGCAGGTTCTCGGTGCGCAGCCGGTCCATCCACATCCGCAGCCGAGGCCGGCCCTCGCTCTCCAGCGTCTCGCCCTTGAGCCCCCACTGGCCCTTGAAGAGGGCGCTCTCGTCGAGCCAGGAGGCGTACTCCTTGAGCTGGATGCCCTTGATGACGCGGGTGCCCCAGAACGGCGGTTCCGGCACCGGGTTGTCGGTGGCGACGTCCGAGCGGCCCGTCTCCCGCGGCTCGACGAGCACCACGTCCCTTCTCGGAACCCGGCGCTGTTTGAGTTCGGGCAGGGTGGCCCCGGGGACGCCGCGCTTGACCGCGATCAGGGCGTCCATCAGACGCAGACCCTCGAACGCGTCGCGCGCGTAGCGGACTTCGCCCTCATAGATTTCGTGCAGGTCCTGCTCGACGTAGGCGCGGGTGAGGGCGGCGCCGCCGAGGATCACCGGGTAGTCGGCCGCCAGCTTGCGCTGGTTCAGCTCCTGAAGGTTCTCCTTCATGATCACCGTGGACTTGACCAGCAGCCCGGACATGCCGATCACGTCGGCCCGGTGTTCCTCGGCCGCGTCCAGGATTGCCGAGACCGGCTGCTTGATGCCCAGGTTGACGACGTTGTAGCCGTTGTTGGACAGGATGATGTCGACGAGGTTCTTGCCGATGTCGTGGACGTCGCCGCGCACCGTGGCCAGCACGATGGTGCCCTTGCCCTCGGAGTCCGACTTCTCCATGTGCGGCTCCAGATAGGCCACCGCGTTCTTCATCACCTCGGCGGACTGGAGCACGAACGGCAGCTGCATCTGCCCGGAGCCGAACAGCTCACCGACCACCTTCATGCCGTCCAGCAGGGTGTCGTTGACGATGTCCAGCGCTGGGGTGGTCGACAGGGCGTCGTCGAGGTCGGCCTCCAGGCCGTTCTTCTCGCCGTCGATGATGCGCCGCTTGAGGCGCTCCTCCAGCGGCAGCGCCGCCAGCTCCTCGGCCTTGCCGGCCTTGAGGGACTTGGCGGTGGCGCCCTCGAAGAGCGCCATCAGCTTCTGCAGCGGGTCGTAACCCTCGGCGCGCCGGTCGTAGATCAGGTCCAGGGCGGTGGTGACCTGCTCCTCGTCGAACCGCGCGATCGGCAGGATCTTCGAGGCATGCACGATCGCCGAGTCCAGACCCGCCTTCACACACTCGTCCAGGAACACCGAGTTCAGCACGATGCGGGCGGCCGGGTTCAGGCCGAAGGAGATGTTCGACAGGCCCAGCGTGGTCTGGACGTCCGGGTGGCGCTTCTTCAGCTCGCGGATCGCCCCGATGGTGGCGATGCCGTCGCCCCGGGACTCCTCCTGACCGGTGCAGATGGTGAAGGTCAGGGTGTCGATGAGGATGTCCGACTCACGGATCCCCCAGTTCGTCGTCAGATCGGCGATGAGGCGCTCGGCGATGGCGACCTTGTGCTCGACCGTGCGGGCCTGGCCCTCCTCGTCGATGGTCAGCGCGATCAGCGCCGCCCCGTGCTCCCGCGCCAGCCGGGTGACCTTCGCGAACCGCGACTCGGGGCCGTCGCCGTCCTCGTAGTTGACGGAGTTGATGACCGCGCGGCCGCCCAGCATCTCCAGGCCGGCCTGGAGGACGGGGACCTCGGTGGAGTCCAGGACGACCGGCAGCGTGGAGGCGGTGGCGAAACGGCCCGCCAGCTCCTTCATGTCGGCGACACCGTCGCGGCCCACATAGTCGACGCACAGGTCGAGCATGTGCGCGCCCTCACGGATCTGGTCGCGCGCCATCTCGACACAGTCGTCCCAGCGGGCCTCCAGCATCGCCTCGCGGAACTTCTTCGAACCATTGGCGTTCGTCCGCTCCCCGATCGCCAGATACGCGGTGTCCTGACGGAACGGCACCGTCTGGTACAGCGAGGCGGCGCCCGGCTCGGGGCGCGGGCTGCGCTCGGGCGGGGTCATCTCGCGGACCCGCTCCACGACCTGACGCAGATGCTCGGGCGTCGTACCGCAGCAGCCGCCCACCAAGGACAACCCGTACTCGCGCACGAACGTCTCCTGCGCGTCCGCCAGCCCCACGGGCCCCAGCGGGAAGGTGGCGCCCTGCGAACTCAGCACCGGAAGACCCGCGTTGGGCATGCACATCAGCGGCGTCGTCGAGTGCCGCGCCAGGTGGCGCAGGTGCTCGGTCATCTCGGCCGGACCGGTGGAGCAGTTCAGGCCGATCAGGTCGATGCCCAGCGGCTCCAGGGCGGTCAGCGCCGCACCGATCTCCGAACCCAGCAGCATCGTCCCGGTCGTCTCGAAGGCCAGCGAGCAGATCAGCGGGACGTCGGCGCCGAGCGCCTCCATGGCGCGGCGGGCGCCGATCAGCGCCGCCTTCGTCTGCAACAGGTCCTGCGTCGTCTCCACCAGCAGCGCGTCCGCGCCGCCGGCCAGCAGTCCCTCGGCGTTGCGCTGGAACCCGTCGCGCAGCACGTCGTACGTGACATGCCCCAGCGTCGGCAGCTTCGTCCCGGGCCCCATCGACCCGAGGACCCAGCGCTGCTGTCCGGTCCTCGCGGTGAACTCGTCCGCGACCTCGCGGGCGACCCGCGCGCCCGCCTCCGACAACTCGTGCACCCGCCCGGCGATCTCGTACTCGCCGAGCGCCGAGTGATTCGCGCCGAACGTGTTGGTCTCCACGCAGTCGACGCCCACCGCGAAGTACGCCTCGTGGACCGCGCGGACGATGTCGGGACGGGTCACGTTGAGGACCTCGTTGCAGCCCTCCAACTGCTGGAAGTCCTCCAGCGTCGGCTCCCGCTCCTGCAGCATGGTGCCCATCGCACCGTCCGCCACGACCACGCGCGTCGCGAGGGCCTCCCGGAGCGCGGCGACGCGGCCGCCGCCCGGGGCGCTCACGACCGTCCGCCCAGGACCGCGGCGAGCGGCCGGGCGGCACCGGGACCGTAGGCGCCCTCGACGATGCGGTTCAGCCGCACCGGATCCACCTCGTACGTCTGCGAGCCGACCGCGCCGAGGACCACCGAGGCCAGCGCGCAGCCCAGTCGGGCCGCGGACCGGGCGTCGACGCCATGACCGAGGGCGGCGAGGAAACCGGCGCGGAAGGCGTCGCCGACACCCGTCGGGTCCGCCGTCTCGGCGACGGGAACGGCGGGGACGAGCAGGGGCTCCTGCCCGGCGCTCTCGACGCGGACGCCACCGGCGCCCAGCGTGGTGACCCAGCTACCGACGGCGCCGAGCACCTCCTCCCGGGACCAGCCGGTGCGTTCGCGCAGCAGCGCCGCCTCGTACTCGTTGGTGAACAGCCAGGTCGCACCGGTCACCAGAGCGCGCACCTGGTCGCCGTCCAGGCGGGCCAGCTGCTGCGAGGGATCGGCGGCGAAGGGGATGCCGAGCTCCCGGCACCCGGCCGTGTGCCGCAGCATCGCCGACGGGTCGTCGGGGGAGACGAGGACGAGGCCGGGGCGTTCGGCGCCGGTGAGCAGACCCCGCACATCGATGTCGGCGGCCTCGGCCATCGCACCGGTGTGGAACGCGGCGATCTGGTTGGCGTCCTGGTCGGTGATGCACATGAAGCGGGCCGTCTGCCGGTCGTCCGACACCCGCACCCCGCCGGTGTCCACCCCGTGCTCCTTCAACCACACCTCGTACTCGGCGAAGTCGGTGCCGACCGCGCCGATCAGCAGCGGCGCCAGGCCGAGCCCGCCGAGCCCGAACGCGATGTTGGCCGCGACGCCGCCCCTGCGCACCTCCAGTCCGTCGACCAGGAAGGAGAGCGAGAGGTGCGCCAGCTGGTCGGGCAGCAGATGGTCCGCGAACCGCCCGGGAAAGACCATCAGATGGTCGGTGGCTATGGAACCGGTCACCGCGATGCGCACAGATCACTCCTTGGTCGCTTCGGTCGCTGAACGCCGATGGTGCGCGGGCCCGGCCCATCGGCAGTGCGGCCGCACTCCCGCCCGCGTACCGCCGGGGTCCGGCCGTCGGGCGGCGGGCCCCGGCGGGCCCGCCGCACAGCCGCGGGCTCAGATGCCCGCGGCCGCCTTGAGCTGCTGGGCGCGGTCGGTGCGCTCCCAGGTGAAGTCGGGCAGTTCGCGGCCGAAGTGGCCGTAGGCGGCGGTCTGCGCGTAGATCGGGCGCAGCAGGTCGAGGTCGCGGATGATCGCGGCCGGGCGCAGGTCGAACACCTCGTTGATCGCCGCCTCGATGGTGGCCTGCGCGACCTTGCCGGTGCCGAAGGTCTCCACGAACAGGCCCACCGGCTCGGCCTTGCCGATCGCGTACGCGACCTGCACTTCGCAGCGGGACGCGAGTCCGGCCGCGACGACGTTCTTCGCCACCCAGCGCATCGCGTACGCGGCCGAGCGGTCCACCTTGGACGGGTCCTTGCCGGAGAACGCGCCGCCGCCGTGCCGGGCCATGCCGCCGTACGTGTCGATGATGATCTTGCGGCCGGTCAGGCCGGCGTCGCCCATCGGGCCGCCGATCTCGAACCGGCCCGTCGGGTTGACCAGCAGCCGGTAGTCGTCCGTCTCCAGCTTGATGCCCTCGTCGGCGAGTTGGCCGAGCACCTGCTCGACCACGTGCTCGCGCAGATCGGGGACGAGCAGGGAGTCCAGGTCGATGCCGGGGGCGTGCTGCGAGGACACCACGACCGTGTCGAGCCGGACCGGCCGGCTGCCCTGGTACTCGATGGTGACCTGGGTCTTGCCGTCGGGCCGCAGGTAGGGGACCGTGCCGTCCTTGCGCACCGCGGTCAGGCGACGCGAGAGCCGGTGGGCCAGCTCGATCGGCAGCGGCATCAGGTTGGGCGTCTCGTCCGTCGCGTAACCGAACATCAGGCCCTGGTCGCCCGCACCCTGCTGGTCTAGCTCGTCGTCCGCCCCGTCGCGGGAGGCGCCTTCGACGCGCTTCTCGTACGCGGTGTCGACGCCCTGCGCGATGTCCGGCGACTGCGCGCCGATCGACACCGAGACACCGCAGGACGCGCCGTCGAAGCCCTTGGCGGAGGAGTCGTAGCCGATGTCGAGGACGGCCTCGCGCACGAGCTGGGCGATCGGTGCGTACGCCGAGGTCGTCACCTCACCGGCCACGTGCACCAGGCCGGTGGTGATCAACGTCTCGACGGCGACGCGGGACGTGGGGTCCTCCCGCAGCAGCGCGTCGAGCACGGTGTCGCTGATCCGGTCGGCGATCTTGTCGGGGTGCCCCTCGGTCACGGACTCCGAGGTGAACAGGCGACGGGACATGACTCTCCAGACGGTTGTGGCCCACAGCGCGAAGGGCGTCAGACACGAAGCGCGGCACAGGCGGGCGAGACCGCCCGGGTGCCTGCCACGATGACCGATCTCGAAAGAGGAGCACTCGAAGAGCGCCAGAACCCCGCCAGAGCCGCCGCCGCACGACTGCGGCCCGGCGCGATCCGCAGGGGGATCGCACCGGGCCGCAGGGGTGTGGGTCAGTGCACGAGATCGCGCTCGTGCTCACCGGACCTGGTGGGCACGACCCGTGCCGGAGCGACCGCGAGCCGCTGCCGGAGCTTCTCGCCCTCGACATCGACGTTCGGCAGCAGACGGCCGAGCCAGCCGGGCAGCCACCAGGCGGCGTCGCCCAGCAGCGCGTGCACGGCGGGCACGATCGTCATCCGGACCACGAACGCGTCGAACAGGACGGCCGAGGCGAGACCGAAGCCCATCATCTTCACCAGGTCGTTGACCTCGAAGACGAAGCCGGAGAAGACGCTGATCATGATGATCGCGGCGGCCGTGACGACCCGCCCGCTGTGCCGGAAACCGGTCACGACGGCCTCCTCGGCCCCGGCGCCGTGCACGTACGCCTCCCGCATCCGGGTCACGAGGAACACCTCGTAGTCCATCGCGAGGCCGAAGACCACGCCGATCATGAACATCGGCATCGTCGTCATGATCGGACCGGGCTGGTCGATCCCGAGCAGATCGGCGGCCCAGCCCCACTGGAACACGGCGACCACCGCGCCGAGCGCCGCGCTCACCGACAGCAGGAACCCGAGCGCCGCCTTCAGCGGCACCAGCACCGAACGGAACACCAGGAGCAGCAGCAGGAACGCGAGGCCCACCACCAGTGCCAGATACGGCAGCAGGGCATCCGACAGGGCCTGCGAGAAGTCGATGAACAGCGCCGTCTGCCCGGTCACCAGAATCTCCGACGCGCCCGAGGCGGAAGCCAGCGACGCGGCCCTGGCCCGGACGTCCTTGACGAGTTCCTTCGTCCGGTCGTCCGTCGGACCCGTCTTCGGCACGACACTGAGGATCGCCGTGTCGCCCGCCTTGTTGGCGGCGGCCGGCGAGACGGAGTCGACGCCCGCCACCTTCTTCAGGGCGGCGCCGATCCTGTCACCGGCGGCTGCCGCGTCCTTGCCCTCCACGGTCACCGTCAGCGGACCGTTGAAGCCCGGCCCGAACGACTGCGACAGCAGGTCGTACGCCTTGCGCTGCGTGGTGTCCTTCGCCATCGTGCCCTCGCCCGGCAGGCCGAGCTCCAGCTGCGTGGCGGGCAGGGCCAGCGCCCCGAGCCCGAGGACCGCGACGACGAGCACGCCCACCGGGCGGCGCACCACGAACGACGCCCAGCGCGTCGACAGGTTCGGCCTGGTCCGCGCGGCCAGCTTCGCCGCCTTCTTCTCGGACCTGGCCAGCTTGCGGGCCGACAGCGGCTTCTTCGTACGGACGAGACGACGGTCGGCGACCCGCAGTACACGGCGTGGCGCGAAGCCCAGCAGGGCCGGTACGAGGGTGACCGCCACCAGTACGGCGACGGCGACCGTACCCGCCGCGGCGAGACCCATCTTGGTGAGGATCGGGATGTCGACGACCGCGAGACCGGCCAGTGCGATGATCACGGTGAGCCCGGCGAAGACGACCGCCGAACCTGCGGTGCCGGTCGCCCGGCCCGCCGCGTCGTCGGGGGCGTGCCCCTCGGAGATCTCGGCGCGGTACCGGAAGATGACGAACAGGGCGTAGTCGATGCCGACCGCGAGGCCGATCATCATCGCCAGCGTCGACGTCGTGGCCGACAGACCGAGGGTGCTGCCGAGCGCGGTGATGGCGGAGGTACCGATGCCCACCCCGATCAGGGCGGTCAGCAGCGGCATGCCGGCGGCGAGCAGCGCGCCGAACGTCAGCACCAGCACGACGGCGGAGACGAGCACACCGATCTGCTCACCGGTGCCGTTCATCTCCTGCTCGACCATGATGGCGTCACCGCCCGCCTCGACGGTCAGGCCGTCGTCGCGGGCCCGGTCGGTGGCCTTGGTGAGCGCGTCGTGCGCCTTGTCGGTGACGTCGGGCGCGGCGACCTCGTACGTCACCACGGCGTACGCGGTGCGGCCGTCGTCGCTGATCGAGCGGGCCTTGAACGGGTCGGCGACCGCGGCCACCTGAGGCGCCTTGCCGAGTTCACCGACGAGGCGCTCGACCACGGCGCGCTCGTCGGAGATCGACTTGCCGTCGGGCGCGCGCAGCACCACACGGGCACTGGCGCCCTCGGCGCTCGCGTCGGGGAACTTCTTCTCGAGCAGGTCGAACGCCTTCTGGGACTCGGTGCCCGGCATCGAGAACTGCTCGGTCGGCGGAGTGGGCGCGGACGACGCCGCGGCACCGACGCCGACGGCGATCAACACCCAGAAGAGAGCGAAGAGGCCGCGGCGCCTGAAGGCGAAGCGGCCGAGTCTGTACAGGAAGGTAGCCACGGCAACCGCACTTCCGTCAGTGGGGGGTGAGGACATACGCACGCGCCCACCGCCGGGGCGTCCACGCCCGGGCGGTCCGCACCGCGTGCCCACACAGTGACCGCAGGAGCCATCGGCCGCCCGGATCCTCTGGGCGCTCTGGAGCGGCCCTCCAGCGGATCTCGACGGCACGCCCCGTTTCCGGCCGGCCCCTTCTTTCCGTTCTTTCCGTCGAGGTCCGTGCAGCGGAAAGGCCCACCGGTGTCCCGCGGGGGGTGGGCGGGACGCCGGCGGGCGGTTGCGGGTGTCGCGCGGGCGGTGTGGCCGTGGGCGAACTCCCTGCGCAGAGCATCCCGTCAGGCGCTGGACGTCCGCTCGTGGGCCGCCGGAGAACCGGTGCATCCCGCTCCCGGGGCATTGCACGCGCGGCGGCGCGCACCGGAAGCGTCCGGTGCGCGCCGCTCGGGTCGTGCTCTGTCGCCTACTTGGGGTCGGCGTTGAACTGCGCCTTGGACCACAGGAAGCCGAGGACGGAGAGCGCCACGCACCAGGCGAGGGCGATCCACCCGTTGTTGCCGATCTCCGAGCCGAGGAGCAGGCCGCGCAGGGTCTCGATGGCGGGGGTGAAGGGCTGGTACTCCGCGATCGGCTGGAACCAGCCGGGCATCGAGTGCAGCGGCACGAAGGCGCTGGAGATGAGGGGGAGCAGGATCAGCGGCATCGCGTTGTTGCTGGCTGCCTCGGCGTTGGGGCTGCCCAGGCCCATGCCGACGGCGATCCACGTGAAGGCGATGGTGAAGAGGGTGACCAGGCCGAAGGCCGCGAACCACTCCAGGACCGAGGCGTCGACGGAGCGGAAGCCCATGGCGACGCCGATGCCGCCGACGATGACCAGGCTCAGGAGCGTCTGCACGACGCTGCCGACGACGTGGCCGAAGAGGATGGAGCTGCGGTGGATGGCCATGGTGCGGAAGCGGGCGATGATGCCCTCGCTCATGTCCGTGGAGACCGAGACGGCGGTGCCGATGGTGGTGGAGCCGATCGTCATGAGCAGGATGCCGGGGACGATGAAGGTGATGTAGGCGTCACGGCCCGCGCCGCCGCTCATGGTGTCGCCGAAGATGTAGACGAACAGCAGGAGCAGCATCACCGGGGTGAGCAGCAGGTTCAGGGTGAGCGACGGGTAGCGGCGGGCGTGCAGCAGGTTGCGGCGCAGCATCGTGCCCGAGTCGCGGACCGCGAGGGACAGGGAGCTCATCGGACGGTCTCCTTGGGCTGGGTGGGGACGCCGCTCGTGCTGGTGAGCGCGAAGAACACGTCGTCCAGGTCGGGGGTGTGCACGGTCAGTTCGTCGGCCTCGATGCCGGCGACGTCGAGCCGGTCGAGGATCGAACGCAGGTTGCGCTGGCTGCCGTCGCTGGGGATCTGCAGGGCCAGTGCCTCGTCGTCGCGCACGGCCTCGGTCACGGCGAGCGCGGCCGACTGGAAGGCGACGGGGTCGGTGAAGCGGAGGCGGACGTGGCCGCCGGGGATCAGCCGCTTCAGTTCCTCGGCGGTGCCCTCGGCCGCGATCTTGCCGTCGTTCAGGACGGCGATGCGGTCGGCGAGTTCGTCGGCCTCCTCCAGGTACTGCGTGGTGAGGAAGACGGTGACGCCGTCGGTGACCAGCTCGCGGATGATGTTCCACATGTTGTGCCGCGAGCGCGGGTCGAGGCCGGTGGTCGGCTCGTCGAGGAAGATGATGCGGGGGCTGCCGACCAGGGTCATGGCGATGTCGAGGCGGCGCTTCATGCCGCCGGAGTAGGTGGAGGCCGGCTTCTTCGCCGCCTCCACCAGGTCGAAGCGTTCGAGGAGTTCGGCGGTGACGCGCCGGCCCTCGGCCTTGGACAGGTGGTGCAGGTCGGCCATGAGGAGCATGTTCTCCTCGCCGGTGATGAGCCCGTCGACGGCGGAGAACTGCCCGGTGACACCGATCGCGGCACGGGCGGACTGGGCGTTCGTGGCGAGGTCGTGTCCGCCGACCGTGATCTGCCCGGAGCCCGGGTCGGGGGCGATGAGGGTGGAGAGGATCTTCACGGCGGTGGTCTTGCCGGCACCGTTGGGCCCGAGGAGGGAGAAGATCGTGCCTTCGGGGACGGTGATGTCGAAGCCGTCGAGGACGGTCTTGTCTCCGTAGGACTTGCGCAACCCGTGTGCCGCGATGGCCAGGTTCGTCATGGGGGGAGCTCCGTTTCGGGTCAGAGGCCGCGGGCGGTGATGTCGCCGTGCGAGGTGGTCGCGTGGATGGTCAGACCGGCGGCGGCACCGTCGCTGTTGCGCAGCGTGTTGGTGATCCGGCCGTAGGCGGTACGGGCGTCGAGCGAGGCGGAGACGCCGGGAGCGGCGCCGACCGAGATCGCGCCCGACTCGGTGTGCAGGGTGAGGGTGACGTGCGAGGCTTCGGCGACGGTCAGGTCGCCCTTCTGGGCGCGGAGTTCGGCGGGTCCGGTGAGGCGGGCCACCGAGATGTCGCCGTCGGCGACGGTGAGCCGGGTGTTCGCGGTCTCGTCCAGCGCGACGGTGGCCTGTGCGCCCTCGAACGTGACGTCGCCGAGCCGTCCCTCGCTGCGGAGTTCGGCACTGGCCGCCTTCGCGTCGACGTGTGAGCCGGCGGGGAGCTGCACGGTCACCTCGACCGAGCCGGAGTTGCCGAGCACCCCGTGCGTGGCCTCCGGAGCCTCGATCCGCAGCACACCCTCGCGGTAGGAGACCTCGATCTGCTCGGCCGCCTTCACGTCGCGGCTCCTGGCGGAGTCGGCGGGGCGCACCTCGACGGTGGTGTCGGTCCGGTCGGCGGCGACGAGGTGGATCCGTCCCGCCGGGATGTCGAGCACGGTCGGTACCGGGGCCGGGGTGTCGAACTTCTGCATCGTGCTCTCCTTCATCCACGTCGCGTGCCCTGCAGCCCGCTGTTTCTGATGATGGAAACGCTACGTTGCATTTATGAAACTGGCAACTGAGGTTCAGTGCTCAACTCGCTAACTATGCAGGCCAGAGCCGTGATTTCATTGCAATGGGATCGAGTTGAATGCAACGCTTTCGAGGTCCAGTGTTGCAACGAGTTGGCGGTGAACGCTATGCCGGGGCGTCGGGGCCGCGCGTGACCCCCGCCGCACCGACACCGGACGACCTGCCCGACCATGCCCCACGCCGGTGCAGCCCCGCTCGAGCCCCGCTGGAGCCCGCGCGAGGACCCGGGCCGCACGGCCGCCTCCGGGCGCCCTCGACCGGCGTTCCGGCGGTGGCGTGCACCATGAAAGTTTCGATGGCCGGAAACGCTACGTTGCATTCATTGGTGCAGCAATGTATGGATAGGGTAACTGCGTTCTGACGTAGGAAAAAGGTGGGAGAAGTTGCAATAGTCTCCTGGTGAACGCAACAGCGATACAGGGGTCGTTGCAACGAGCTGTAGGTGAACGCCGGGCGCGGCGCTCTCTTGGCTGGTCGCCGCACGGACGGCGGCCGCGGATGCGCACACCCATTGCGCACGAAAAAACCTACCGAGCGGTTTAAATTGACTTACCATTCGACCGGTTTATACAGTCATGCGGACTCTAGGTGGATCTCGGCGTCAGCCGATGGCCTCACGCAGTCGCACGCGGGTGGCTGATGCCGGCCCGTTCACGGACACATGAGGTGAGGCGCCCATGAAGGCGAAGCAGGAGCGGTCGGTGCGGACCCTGGAGCGGCTGATCACCTCGGCGGCCCAGCAGTTCGCGGACCGCGGCTTCGTCCGGGCCACGCTCAGCGACGTCAGTGAGGCGGCCGGCGTCACCAAGGGGGCGCTCTTCTTCCACTTCGCCACCAAGGACGAGCTCGCGGACGCCGTCCAGGCCCGCGGCGAGGACATCCTGGAGTCGGCGATCGGGGACATCGCCGGCCGGGAGGCCTTCAGCCTGCAGATCCTCGTCGACGCCACGCACGAGCTGAACCGCCTGCTGCGGGAGGACCCCTTCGTGCGGGCGGGGGTGCGCATCACCCGGGAGCGCACGGGCGCGGCGGCGTCGGACTTCTACCCCCTGTGGTTCGGCAGGCTGTGGAAGCTGCTGGACGACGCCCGGCGCAAGGGGGAACTGGACGGCGAGGTCGCCGACATGTCGGCGCGCACCCTGGTCACCGCCGCGGTCTCCGGTGTCGAGGTCCTCGCCTCGATGGGGGTGTCCGCGGACGAGGGCGACCAGTGGCTGACCCACCTGTGGGACCTCTTCCTGCCCCTCCTCACGCCGCCCGGAGATCCGAACCGTATACGGACCATGACCTTCACGGATCTCCCGTAGATTGCCCATGAGTGCTACAAACTTCACACGCTGGGGGCCGATCGCTCCCGCGGGGGAGTCTCAGGGGGAGACATGGGCGCTTTGGCGGGCAAGACGGCATTGGTCACCGGAGCGAGTCGCGGGATAGGGCGCGGCATCGCGTGCCGGCTCGCCCGCGAAGGAGCCCTGGTCGGTGTGCACTTCCGGGGCGACGACGCCGCGGCCGACGAGACCCTCACCGCGATCCGCGACAGCGGCGGCCGGGCCTTCTCGATCCGCGCCGACCTCGGCGCCCCGGGGGCGGCGGAGCTGATGTACGCCCAGTTCGACGCGGAGGTGGCGCAGTTGGGCGCGGCTCCGGGCCTGGACATCCTGGTCAACAACGCGGGAGTCAGCGGCTCGGCCCGCATCGAGGAGGTGACACCGGAGCTCTTCGACCGGATCTTCGCGGTGAACACCAAGTCGCTGGTCTTCGTGGCGCAACAGGCGGTCAAACGCATCCACGACGGCGGCCGCATCATCAACGTGTCGTCGGCCGCGACGCGGCTGGCCTACCCCGAGTCCCTCGTGTACTCGATGAGCAAGGGCGCCGTGGACACCTTCACCCTGGCTCTCGCCAAGGAGATGGGGCAACGGAACATCACCGTGAACGCGGTGCGCCCCGGGTTCGTCGAGACCGACATGAACGCCGGGAAGCGGCTCCACGCGAAGGCCACGGACGAACTGGCCGCCTGGTCCGTCTTCAACCGGCTGGGGCAGCCCGAGGACGTGGCCGACATCGTCCTGTTCCTGGCGTCGGACGCGTCGCGGTGGATCACCGGACAGTGCATCGACGCCTCCGGCGGATCCCGGCTGTGACGGGAGGCGCCCTGTCGGCCCCGGGCTGAGAGGGCGTCAACCGGCCCGCCCCGCACACTTTTTGACGCGAAACCTTCCGTGCGGCGAGGTGAAAGCGCGAAGGCCCGCCGGTGACGTCGGGGCGACGGCGGCACGCCACGTGGCCCCTCACTTCGGCATTCACGCGCCCGGGTCCGGCCGGGGGCCGGGACGGCCGCGCACCCTCCCACCGATCCTCGACCCAATCGGGTACCCAATTTGCCTCCGGCTAACAGAAAAAAACCAGTCGACTGGTATTCTCTAGCTGCTTCGCGCTGCACTTGGGGCCTCGTTGCTCGCCATTTGTTCTGCTCAGGACGCGTTTTCTTCAGATCGACGTCTCAGCCAGGGGGTTCAAGGTGGGTGCTCTGATACAAACCGACCGTCCGAGTTGCCGGGTAGGTCTGGACCGCGACACCGAACTCTTCGAACAGACCGTGCCGCGCAGCCTGGTGCACCGGGCCGCGGTCTCCGAGGTCCTCGTGACCGGGTGGCGGAGCACGGAAGGCACGTCGTACCGGCTCGGCGCCCAGTGGTCCCGAGGGCACGGCTACTACGGGGCCGTCGCCGACACGTGGCACGACCCGATGCTCTTCGCTGAATCGATTCGCCAGTCGTGCCTGCTGCTCGCCCACGAGGCCCTGCACGTCCCCATGACGCACCAGTTCCTCACCACGCGCACCTCCTTCCAGGTGGACGAGGCCGGAGTCCGGCTGTCGCGCCCCGGCCGGCCCGCCCACGTCGTCCTCGACATGAGCCTGGCCGAGGTCAAACTCCGCGCGGGCAACGTCAGCTCCTACGGATACGACGTCGTCGCCCTCCGCGACGGCGAGCGCGTGGGCGTGGGCCACCTGAAGGGCCAGTGCGTCTCCCCGGCCGTCTACGAACGGTTGCGCGGCGACCGGGTCGGAGCGCGCGCCTCGCGCCCCGCGGTCCAGTCCGTCGATCCCCGGCTCGTCGGCAGGGACTGCGAGTTCGACGTCGTGCTCGGCACCTCCGTGGCCGACGGAGTGCTGCCGCTGCGCATCGATCCGGAGCACCCGGTCCTGTTCGACCACCCGGTCGACCACGTCTCCGGCATGGTCTTGATGGAAGCCGCACGGCAGATGGCGCTGCTGGCCCTGCGGGCCCCTCAGGCGCTCCTGGTCGCCTGCGAGGCGAACTTCCGGCGCTACGTCGAGTTCCACGTCCCGTGCCTGGTGACGGCCGACGCCCCCGAGCGCGACTCCGCGGGCCGCAGCTGGCTCACCATCCACTTCCACCAGAGCGGCACCGAGGTCGGCTCCTGCCGGGTCGCCCTGGTCACCGGCACGGAGAACTGAGCCGCACGTGACCACGGTGACCACCGCGACCGCCCCGGTCGGCACGGACACGGTTCTTGTCGCGGGAGGCACAGGCTTCATCGGACGCGCCGTCGTCCGCGAGCTCCAAGCCCGTACCGGCGCCGGTGTGCGGGTGCTGTCCTCCCGCGGCGGGACAACCCCTCCCGCGGGCTCCCCCGTCCGGCACGTCCGCGCCGACCTGACCCGCCGGGACAGCCTGCGGGGAGCCTGCGACGGCGTCACGACCCTGGTGCACACCGCCTCGTACGTCGGACGGGACGCCGAGCGCTGCACGGCCGTCAACCACGACGGCACCCTGGCCCTGCTCGACGAGGCGCGACGGGCCGGAGTCGCCCGCGTCGTCCATGTCAGCACCGCCTCGGTGTACGGCAGCGGACCCCACCGCGGGGCACGCGAGGAGGACCTGCCCCTGCGGCCCGAGTCCGCGGCGAGCGCCTCCCGGATGCGGGCCGAGCAGGCGGTCCTCGACGCGGGCGGAGCCGTGCTGCGGCCGCACCTCGTCCACGGCGAGGGAGACAGATGGGTCGTGCCGGCCATCGACCGGCTGCTGCGGAGCGTCCCGGCCTGGCCGGCGGACTGCGACCCGCACATCTCGATGATCGCGGTCCGCGACCTGGCCCGCTGCGTGGTCTCCCTGGCCCTCGACCCGGGAGCGGCGCACGGACCGGAGATCTTCCACGCGGCGGACCCGCGGCCGGTGCCCATGAGCCGGCTCAAGTCGGCACTGCACCGCACCCTCGGCACGCCCCTGCCGTCGGTCACGATCTCCCGCGACGAGCACCGGGCGCGGATCCGCCGCGCCCTGCCCGCGCTCTCCGACCACCAGTACGCCCTGCTCACCGAAGACCACTGGTACGACGCGGACAAGCTGTGGGCCCGGACCGGACAGCACCCGGGCCCCGGTCTCGAATCGCGCCTGGCCGAGTGCCGCGACTGGTACCTGCGGTACGGGAGTTGACGGCCCCGGCCGCGCGGAGCTCCCGGACTCCGCGCGGCCCCCCGGGCGCGCTCCGCCCGCGCCCAGCCGTCCCTCCAGCCGCCCTGAGTAGCCTCCCGAGCGTTTGAGAGCCTGTACCGCACCGCGCGTCCGCCGGCCCGCCCGCTCGTCGTCGCGGACCAGCACCGACAGGAGCCGACGCCTATGACCGTGGAAACCACCACCCCCGGCGCGACAGCGGCACCTCACGGACGAAGTCGGCGCGTGGAAGGGGAGCCGAGCCGGTACGCGGACCCCACGCCCTGCCGCGCGCCCCGGGGAAGGTGAGCCATGGAGCACAGCGGCATCGGCACGGCGACGACGTCCAGGGGGCCGGTGCACGCGGGCTGCGGAACCGCGACGGAGGCCAACGCCCGGTACCGGCGACTGATCGCGAACGGCGCGACCTGGCTGTCGGTCACCTTCGACCTGCCCACACGGCTCGGCCACGACAGCGACGACCCGATCGCCTCCGGTGAGGTCGGCAGGGACGGCGTCGCGATCGACTCGATCGACGACATGCGCGTCCTGTTCGGCGGCATCCCGCTCGGCAGCGTCTCCACCTCGATGACCGTCGACGCCCCGGCCGCGCCGCTGCTGGTCCTCTACCACCTGGCGGCGGAGGAACAAGGCGTGACCGCCGACCGGTTGAGCGGCGCGCTCCGCAACGGCGGGACCGGCGACCACTCCCTGGCGGCCGCGCCCGTCTTCCCGCCCCGCCCGTCGGTGCGGCTGACCGCGGACGTCCTCGCCTACTGCAGGGCCGAACTTCCGCGCTGGAGCACAGCAGCGCCCCCCGGCCCCGACGACGCCCAGGACCGGCCCCACGGGACGCCCCGCGCACCACTGCACCCCGCGCCCTGCGCCGCGACCCGACAGACCGAACGCATCGCCAAACTCCGCGCCTGGCGATGCGGGGAACGCGTCGGCGACACCCTGACGGCACTGCGCGCGACGGCGGCCGGCGTGGACAACGTTCTCTACCCGATGAAGAACGCCCTGGCCGCCGGCGCCACCGTCGGCGAGGTCTGCACAGCACTCCGCGAGGTGTGGGGCGGCGGATGACGCACGGGGTGCGGCCGGGGGCGGGGCGCTCAGCGGTTCACCACGCCACTGGGGCTGTGCGGTCGGGCGAACGGATGCGCAGAGTCAGCGGACCGCGGGCCCTGCCGCATCCGCGAGCGGCCGCGTCCGTTCGGAGCCGGCCGCGATCTGCCGCGTGATGAACGCGTCGATGGCACGCACCGAGCGCAGTTCGTCCGCGTCCGGGATCCATCCGTCGAGGTCGACGGCGAAGTGGTCGCAGATCCAGGCGACGAGCTGCATGACACCCATGCTGTCGAGCACACCGTGGGCCGGCAGATCCTGATCCGGCTCCACCGTGCCCGCCGACGTCCCGCTGATCTGCGTGGCCAAGAACTCTTCGATCGCCTGGGAGTGACGCATCAGGACTCCTTCTGTCTGCCCGGCCAATCGGTTGTACCCGCCTCCACTCGAATACTCCTTGAACACCGGTCGATCGAGAAATGCGCTGAGGGTTCGCTGGAGAGCCGGTCGATTGACGGCCGCCTCTCTTGTTGCCTCACGGGCCGGGTGTAATCGTTCGTGGCGGGCTGAACTTCGGGCCCAAGTGTTCTTCCGTGCTGATTCTCCAGGAAGGGTTCTGATGTCCGAGAACGAAATGATAAACCGTGCGGCGGACGGCTGGGACGGCGAGATCGCGGCGAGCGTCTCCGCCGACTGGGACGGGGAGATCGCGGCCAACGTCTCCGCCGACTGGGACGGCGAGATCGCCGCGAACGTCTCCGCCGACTGGGACGGTGAGGCCCTCCTGGACGAGGACCTCCTGAACGCCCAGAGGAATCTCGAGGCCGCCGCGAACGATGACGGGCTCATCGCGGAATGACCCGACGCTGGGGCGCGGGAGAGCCCCGCGTTCCAGCCTCCCGCGAAGACGACCCATATCTTTCCTCGTATCTGAACACCCGGGATATCGGCGGCATTCGGACTTCTCCGGGAGAGGAGACCGCGCCGGGAACGGTGTTCCGGACCGCCGCCATGGGACACGCGCTTCCCGACCTGGTTCTGAATCTGGCCCGGGAAATCGAGCAGGGAAGTTCCGCGAACACTCGGGAAAAGGTTCATTTCCTCGATCTGAGATCTCCGTCGGAAGTGAACGAAAAGCCCGCGCCGCGTGACACCGTGACGGTCCATCGGATACCGCTGCGCGACCCCGACGCCCGACACGTTCCCCCGCCGGCCCGCGGCCCCGAGCACTTCGCCCAGCAGTACGTACGCATGCTGCCGGACGCCGGACGCGCGGTGGCAACGCTCCTGGACATCGTGGCCGCGGACACCGGACCGGTCGTCGTCGGCTGCCGGCTCGGCAAGGACCGCACCGGTCTGGTGATCCTGCTCCTGCTGCGGCTGCTCGGCGTGCCGGACCACGACAACCGCGAGGAGTTCGGCCGCACCGGCCGGGCCCTCGCCCGACGCCGCGACTGGCTCGACGGCTACGCCGCACGACGGGGCGAGACACCCGCCGAAGTGCTGCGCCGCTGCGCCCTCCCACCGGGCGTCCCCCAGCACGTGCTCGACGTCCTGCGCCTGCGAGCCGCACGGGACACCCCGGCACCCGCCCTCTGGCCGGCCGTCGACGCGGCCCTGCTGAGACGGGCCCGCGCCCGCCTCACGCGACCGAAAGGTGAACTTGCATGAAGGTCCTGGTCCTGTGGCCGCCGCACGTCCCCAGCTACTTCAACGCGGGCCACCACATCAGCACGTTCCTGACGGCCAACTACCTGCGCACCCTGCCCGAGGTCGACCAGGTCCGCGCCGTGGACGCGGGCGCCCTGAACTACACCTGGAAAGAGATCGGCGACCTGCTCTACCAGGAGCGGGCGGACGTACTGGCCGTCATGAACGACTTCGACAACGTCGACGACCTGCCCCGTCTGCTGACCTACGTGCGCACCCTGTCCCCGGACACCAAGGTGGTCACCGCCGGACGGCTGAGCAGCCAGGCACCCCGCTCCTTCGACGGCTACGACCTGGACGCGGTGGTCGTCGGCGGCGACCCCGAGGCCGGCGTCGCCGCGTACGTCCGCCACGTCGCCGGCACCGGGCAGGCGCCCCTGCCCGGCGTCGTCCTGCGCGGCCAGGACGTGAGCGACGCGGCCCCGGGCACCTTCCTCCCCGCGTCCGAGTGGGTCCTGCCCGCCGTCGAGGAGATCCCGTACCAGGCCTACGAGCGCATGTACCAGCGGGACCAGAACAAGTTCTGCGGCATCCCGCAGCGCCGCGAACTGGTCGTCCCCGCATCCCGGGGCTGCCCGGTGAACTGCTCGTTCTGCGAGGTCCCCACCTTCCAGGGGCTGCGCGACCGCAGGCTCACCGTCGAACGGACCATCGACTACATCAGGGACAGCTTCACGGCGCACCCCTTCGAGTACGTGGCGTTCTACGCGCCCACCTTCACGCTCGACCGCAAGTGGACCGAGCGGCTGTGCCGCGAACTCATCGCGCTGGGCAGCCCGTACCCGTGGAAGTGCGCCACGACCGTCGCCCACCTCAGCGAGCCCCTCCTGGAAGCGATGGCCGCCTCCGGCTGCGTACGCGTCAGCGTGGGCGTGGAAACCCTCGACCCGTCGGGGCACCCGGCACTGCCCCGCCTCAAACGCATGGAGCAGCAGCGCTACGAAGAGCTCGCCGCGGCCTGCACCCGGCTCGGCGTCGAGCTGAACTGCTTCGTCATCATGGGGCTGCCCGGAACGACCCCCGAGGGCGCCGAGAACACCGTACGCGCCATCCGCGAGGCCTCCGGCCGGGTCCGGCCGACGGTGTACTCGTCGATGGACCGGCTGCGCGCCGCGACCTGCCCCGCCGAGGCATCGGCCTTCAACCGGCAGCTGCTGCACCCGGACGAGGCACCGGACCGCGAGACGGCCCAACGCCTGTACGGCCTCGTCTACGGCCGCGAGGACTGGGTCACCCCGGTGACCGAGCGCGTCCCGCAGCGACTGGAGCAGGCGCGATGACCGTCCTCAGCGAGACGCGGTGGGGGCTGCCCGACACCGCGGTCCGCGACCGGCGCGCGGCCGACCCGCGCGTGAACCTCAGCTCCAACGAACTCCACCACCCTCAAGTCGAGTCACTCGCACGCGAGATGGTGGACGGATTCGACCCCGCCGTGCTCCGCGCCTACCCGGTGCAGGAGCCCGCCGCCGCGGCGGCGGGCGCACTGCTCGGCCTCCCCGCGCACCACCTGCTGCTCTCCGCGGGCTCGGACGCGGTGATCCGGCTCCTGCTGACCTCGCTGCGCGGCGCCTTCCCGGGCGGCCTCGTGCTCCAGGAGCCCAACTACGAGGCGTGGACGCAGGCGGTGGACGCGCCGCTGTGGCCCCTGCGCAAGGTGACCTCGACGGACGGCACCGCCACGACGTCCGCCGAGGCCATGCTGGACGCGGCAGCCGACGCCGAGCCCGCACTCGTCGTGGTCTCCTGGCCGAACGGCCCCGCCGGCTACACACCCCGGCTCGACCACATCGCCGAGCTGTCGGCCGTGTGCCGCAGCCGGGGCCACCTGCTCATCGTCGACGGCTGCTACGCCGGATTCGCCGGCAGCCCCCTGAAGGTGGCCGAACTCGCCGACGACCACTGCCTGGTCCTGCTGAGCTGGTCGAAGATGTTCGGCTTCGCCGGCGGCCGCCTCGCCGTCGCCTGCGGGGGCCCCGACCTCGTGCACCGGCTGCGCGCCGCCCGGCAGGAGGACCACGTCTCAGCCCTGGCGCTGCACGCCCTGACCCGCACCGGCCAGGTCTACGACCGCTTCACGCACGTGTGGCAGGACATCACCGCCACCCGCGAGGCGATGCGGTCACGGCTCACCGCACTCGGCCACCACGTGCCGGAATCCGGCGGCAACTTCCTGCACGTACCACGGCCGACGGCCGCTTCCGCCGCCGAGCTGACGGCCCGCCTGTCGCACAGCGGCTACCGCGTACGCGACATGGGCCTCACCAGCGGACTCCACCACCACGTGCGGTTCACCGTCGCCCACGGGCCGGCCGGCGAGCAGTTCCTGGACTGCCTGGTGCGGCACCTCGCGGAGGTCGGCGGAGCATGAGCGCCATCAGCACACCCCCCGCCGCGCCGCGCACCCGCCACCACTGGCGGACCGTGGCCGACTGGTACGGCCTCGACCCCGCGCCGACCCCGCCCGCCGACCCGTGGGCACTGCCGACGCTCACCCCCACATCGGCGGAGCCCGGCAGCCCGCCCCGCGAACTCAACGCGCTCTACCGCACGTTGCAGGCGCACGACGACGGAGACCTCGGACTCGGCGCGGAAGGAGTCCGGTTCGTCCGCGCCAAGGGCCGGCGCGTCCTCGACGTCGACTGGAAGCACGACACGCTGCTCATCGACACCCTGCACGCCACCGTCCTCCTCGACGGACAGCACCTCACACCCGACCGCGCCGCCCTGCGCCGCGTGCTGACCGACGGCGTGCGCCGCCTCGTCGTCGTCGCCCACGGCGACGGCGGCCACCTCGACCTCGGCCCCCTCGTCGCCTGCGGCCTGTACACCCCCGTCGAACGGGACCTGGCGTCCGGCGCACCCCTCGAACGCGGCTGCCGGGCGGGCGTCTCCTGCAAGCGGGCACGCGACCACGACGCCGTACTGCTGTGCCGCGACATCAAAGCGGGCAGCGTCGTCCTCGTCGCCTGCAAGGCAGGCTCGATCATCGACCCCGCCTTCCCCTCCAGCACCAACGTGGTGGTCGGTTTCCTCGACGGATACGCCGCCACGGTCGTGGCACCGCCCGGCAACGCCTCCGCGTCCCCCGTCATCACCCACGGCCTGTACGCGATGGCCGGCCACACCCCGCTGACCCGCGTGCGCTCCTACCTCGACGACGTGTCGGGACGCGGCCGCGTCCACTACCGGATCCTCGGCACACCCGGCCCCGCCGACACCGCCCCGGGCGACGACACCCCGCACCACGGCGGCGGCGTGACCGTGCACCACGTCGACCCGCCCGAGGACGGCGAACGGCACTTCGCCCTGCGCGTCTCGGACGGGACCGCCCTGCGCCCCGGCGTCGACAGCGCCTACGGGCGACGACACCTCGTCCTGCCCGAGGGCCTCGACCCGGACGCGGTGCGCCTCGTACCCGACTGGACCCCGCGCGCCGCGGACCTGGACAACCACCGCACCGACCTGGAACGGATGCGACTGATGTACGGGCAGCTGACGGGCGCGCTCGTCTCCTCGCCCGCCCGACGGCGCGCCCTCGAACTCGGCGAACGCCTGGCCGGCCTGCGCCACCGCCACGAGGCCTCCCGCCTGACCGCCGTACGCCGCCTTGCGGGCGGAGCCGCCCACGGCCTCGTCACCCACCCCGGCGGACAGGAGGCCACCCGCCAACTCCTCGACGCCTGGGGCGAAGGCGTCGCCGAGACCCTCGAACTGCTCCTCGTCCAGCAGGACCCGGCCGACCTGCTCACCTCGGCCATGTGGCCGCAGGACGAGCGGCTCGGCCAGGAGGGCTGCGAAGTGTGCGGCCGACGCATGCGCGTCCTCACCTACCGCGACCTGCTCGGCAGCACCGGCTGCCTGCGCCACGACTGCCCGCACTGCGGCAGCCGCCGCGTCACCCCGGACCGGACCGACTCCTGCGTCACCTTCCGTCTCGTACCGGGACCCGACCCGTCCCTGGAGGTCAACCCGGAGACGGAGCACGGCAGTTGCCACGTCGTGTGGCAGGCCACGTTCAAAAACAGCGCCACCGCCTTCCCCGTCCGCCGCACCCGCCTCGGCAACACCCCCGAGCGGCTGCCGCTCCCCGTCCCCGACGACCTCACCGACCAACTGCACACGGTCAAGGCCGTCGTGGTCAGCGGCAGCCGGATGTGGTCCTGGCGCACCCGATGGAGGGCCCGCTGATGCACCACCCCACCACCGCCCCGGCCCGGCCCCGCCCCGAACCCGCAACACGGCACGCCCACCCCTACCCGCACGTCGTCTTCGGCCCCGGCACCCTCCTCGGCGCCGACGACACGGCCCGCCTCACCGCGACCTTCCCGGCACACCTGTTGCGCACCGCCCACCACCGCGACGGCGGCGACAAGACGTACACCGTCAACGCGCTCACCCTCCACCGCCACGGCACCCCGGCTCCCGAACTGAACGACCTCGACCCCGTCTGGCACACCGTGGTGGCCCGCCTGGCCGCCCCGGAACACGGCCACCACATGCTGCGGCTCCTCGGCCTGCCCACGGCACCCCTCGACATCGAGGTGCGCCTCACCGAGTACCGGCGCGGCGGCTGGATGTCCCGCCACACCGACCGCCCCGACAAGGCGTTCTCGCAGAACATCTACCTCTGCCCCGGCTGGCAGCGGCACTGGGGCGGCGGCCTCGGCCTCTACACGACCAGCAGCGCCCCCGACCCCGCCACGACGTTCCAGCCCGGCGACGGCAACTCCCTCGCCTTCGCCCGCTCCGAGAACTCCTGGCACGAGGTGTTCCCCGTCGACCCCCGCGCCCGGGCACCACGCCGCGCACTCCTCCTCCACGCCCACTGGGCCCGCACCGAGGACAACACCGCGCACCACCCCGCGGAGGCACCATGCGGCTCGTAGTCGCCGGACCCCCCGGAGCCGGCAAGACCCGCCTGGCCACCGCACTGGCAGCCCGCACCACCACACCCCTGTACGACCTCGACGACCTCTACTGGGGCAGCGGCTGGACCCGCCCCACCCCCGAGACGTGGCGCACCCGCCTGACCGAGGTCACCGGCCGGGACAGCTGGATCATCGCCGGGAACTTCCAGCCGACCATGGACATCCGGCTCCGCCGCGCCACCCACGTGATCGTCGTCGACCCCGGCCCGGCCGTCTGCCTGGCACGCCTCGCCCGCCGCACCCTCGGCATCTACCTCGGCCGCACCGAGGAACTGCCCCGCCACCTGCGCGCCGAGGGCCGCAGACAGGCCGGACGCGGCCTCACCCGCATCGCCCGCACCGCGGCCCGCTACCGCCACGTCGAACTGCCCCAGACCCACCGCCTCGCACACACGCACGGACTGCGGCCCCTGCACGTCGGCCGCACCCCGGACCCGACCACCCTCCTCACCCACCTCAGCCTCGACAGGAGCACGCGATGCGCGTGACCACGCCGGGAACCACAGCCGCCCCGCCCACCCCCGAAACCACGCCCCCGCAAGCTGTGGCCTTCGACTTCTTCGGCACCCTCGGCCACTGGGAACCCGGCACCGTCGGAAGCCCCGCCCAGGTCCTGTACGACGCCGCCCCCGACCGCGCCCGCATCGACACCGTCCACCTGGTCGACCTGGTCGAGGGCAAGAACGGCACCGTCCAGCGCGACACACCGGTCACCGCCGCGGCCTACGCACGCTGGGAGGAGGACAGCTGGCGCGCAGCCGCCCGCTACGCCCACGTACCGGTCACCCCGGCGCTCATCGAGGAACTGCGCACCGTCCTCGACGCCCGCCGCCTCGAACTCTACGAGGACGTACGCCCCGCCCTGCGCACCCTGCACGAGCACCACATCCCGTGGGTGCTGTGCTCCAACGCCTCACCCGACGTCGAGGGCAAACTCCACACCCTCCTCGGCCCCGAACTGCGCCCCCGCGGCTGCGTCGTGTCCTGGCGCGTCGGCGCACGCAAACCGCACCCGCGCATGTTCACCACCGTGCTCGACGAACTCGCCCCGCTCACCGCCGCCGAGACCCTGTTCATCGGCGACCGCTACGACTGCGACATCGCGGGCCCCCGCACCCACGGCTTCCGCACCACCCTCCTCGACCGCGACGGCCGCACCGCCCTCCGCGACACCGAACGCGCCGCGACCACCGTGTGGAGCGACCTGCGGCCCCTGACCGAACTCGTGCGCCACGCCTCCCCGACGCCCGCGACCCCCTGAGAACTCTGCGAAAGGCGGAGAACACCGTGAGCATCAACGCCCCGACACTCGCCCCGCTCCAGTCACCGGCCCACCTCACGGCCCGCGGCGGCAACCCCGCACGCGGCCACGTGAACGTCTCCGGCTTCAAACACGTCATGGTGCTCGCCGTCGCCTACGCCGTCGGCTCCCGGCGACACACCGTCCTCACCAACGTGCCGGACATCCTGGAGACCCGCACCTACCTCGAACTGCTGCCCCAACTCGGCGTCCACACCTCACAGGCAGGCTCCAGCCTGGTCCTCGCCCCCGGCGACCTCCCCTCCACCGACGACGCGACCGGCTCCGCCACCGTGCTCCCGCCCGTCGCGGAGAACATCCACGGCAGCCTCTACCTCCTGCCCCCGCTGCTCGCCCGCCGGGGCCGCATCGGCTTCTCCGCGTTCGGCGGCTGCCCCATCGGCAGCGCCCACGACCGCGGCGCCCGCCCCTGGCGGCACATCGTGCGCGTACTGGAACACTTCGGCGCCCGCTTCGACGCCACACGGCGCGAGCTGACCCTGCCCCCACACGGCTACCGGGCCACCGAACTGGACCTCGGCCTGTTCGCCGACGACCAGACCCTGCTCACCGGAGCCGAATACTCGGGAGCCACCAAGGCCGCCGTCCTCGCCGCCGCGTTCGCCGACGGCACCACGGTGCTGCACCGCCCCTACCGCAAGGCCGAACTCGAGTCGCTGCTGCGCCTGCTGGAACAGGACGGCGTCCACGTCCGACGGACACCCGACCGCATCGAGATCACCCCGCGCCCGGAGCGCCGCCAGGACCTCCTCACCTACGACCTGCCGCCCGACCTGCTCGAAGTGGTCACGTGGACCACCATCGCCGCCGTCACCGGCGGCCGCGTCCACCTCACCAACGTCACCACCGAGACACTGCGCGACGGACTCGGAGCGGAGTACGCACTGTGGCGCGCCGCCGGCCTGCGCTTCGCCGAGGACAGCGGCGGCGTCATCGTCGGCGCACCGCGCGACGGCCGCTTCGCCCCGCTGCCCGAGATCCGCGTCGACCCCACCACCATCTACAGCGACTCCCAGCCCCTGTTCACCGTCCTCGCCACCCAGTGCCCCGGCCCCACCCACATCGTCGACGGAGTGTGGCAGGGCCGCTACAACCACCTCGACGGACTCGCGGCCCTCGGCGCCGACATCCGCCACACCCCCCAGGGCATCCTCGTCGGCACCTCCCCCCTGCACGCCCCCGCGAACGGAACACAGGTCCACGCCACCGACCTGCGCTGCGCCGCCGCCCTCCTGGTGGCGGCCCTGGCCGCCGACGGCGGACCCGTGCACATCACGGGCACCCACCACCTCGACCGCGGCTACGACCACCTGCCGCGCAAACTCGCCGACTGCTTCGTCGACTCCCCGCTTCCGTCGGTTCTGTGACCCTGGAGCCCGCATGCGACCCGATCTTCAGCACCGCACCCCGACCGAGGCCCTGGCCGGCGCCCACCTGCGGACCCTGCCCTGGTCCCACGCCTGGCTGGACCAGGCACTCGACCCCCGCCTCGCCCAGGAGCTGTCCCGGTCCTTCGACGACATCCCCCTCACCCCCTGCGCACAGCACGAGGGCGACAAGACGTACCGCATGGCCACCCACCCCGTCACCGTCGACGACCCGCACTCCTGGCCCGGCGGACCGTGGCCCGAGCTCCTCGACACGCTGACCTCCCCCTCGTACCGGGAGCAGATGACGCGCCTGACCGGAATCCGGCTGGCCGAGGCACGGCTGTCGGTGAACCTGTGGGAGTACGCCAGCGGAGACTGGCTCTCACCGCACGTCGACAAGGCCGAGAAGATCGTCACCCAGATCCTCTACCTGAGCGACGGCTGGACCCCGGCCGACGGCGGCGAACTGCTCATCCTCGACGGGCCCGACGCGGACCGACCCACGGCCGCCCACACACCGGTCCTCGGCAGCAGCGCCGTCCTCGTCAGGTCCGACGCCTCCTGGCACGCCGTCCGCAGCCCCGCCCCCACCGCCCCGCGCCGACGGTCCGTGACCGTCACCTTCCTGCGGTGAGCGGCGTCCGGGACCACCCCGAGGCCCGCCCCGCCACCGGCCGGCACCGGAACGACTTCGCCCTGCTGTGGTGCAGCGAGACGATCTCCCTGTTCGGTACGCAGATCACGCTGGTGGCACTGCCCCTGACCGCCGTACTGACCCTCGACGCGTCCGGCCCCCAGATGGGCCTGATCACCGCCACCGGCTGGCTGCCGATCGTGCTGCTCGGCCTCGTCGCGGGCGCCTGGTCGGACCGTCACGACCAGCGCCGGACCATGCTGGCGTGCCACGTGGGCCGGGCCCTGCTGATCGGCGCGATCCCGCTGCTGTCCGCTCTCGGACTGCTCTCGGTCCCCGTCCTGCTCCTGCTCGCCTTCGCCCTGGGCTGCTTCACCGTCTTCTTCGACATCGCCTACCAGACGCTCGTCCCGCACACCGTCAGGCCCGACGGCCTCGCACGGGCCAACGGCCGCCTGGAGATGAGCCGTTCGTTCGCACAGCTCGTGGGACCGAGCACGGCGGGATTCCTGGTGGTGCAGTTCTCCCCGGCAGGCGCCCTCACCCTCGACGCCGCGTCCTACGCGGTCTCGGCCGCCTGCGTCCTCGGCATCACGGCACACCGCACCCCACCCGCGCCCCCCGCGGACAACGTCACCCCCGCCTCCCCCCGCCACCGGCTCCGCACCGACCTGGCCGAAGGACTGCGCTTCATCAAGAACCACCGCCCGGTCCAGCTCGTGATCGTCGCCGGAGCGGCCTCCAACCTCTTCACCGCGGGCCTGATGGCCCTTCAAGTCCTCTACGCGACCCGTGACCTGGACCTCTCGCCGCGGACCATCGGCATCTGCCTCGCCGCGGAAGGAGCCGCGGCCCTGATCGGATCGGCCCTCGTCACGCGCGTCATCGCCCGCGGCGGAGAACCCCGCACCGTCCTCATCGGCCTGGCCGTCCTCACCGGCGGCGGCTTCGTCCTCGCGGCCACCACACGGGACTGGTCCTGGGCGGGCTTCGCGACGGCCCAGTTCGCGTTCGGCCTCAGCTCGCCCCTGATCAACGTCGCCCTGGTGACACTGCGCCAGCGCCTCACCCCCGACCACGTACTCGGCCGCGTCAACGCGGCGGCCCGCGTCGGCATCATGTCGAGCCTGCCCCTGGGCTCACTCCTCGTGGGCCTGCTGGCGGGCGCGATCGGAAACCAGGGCGCCCTCTGGCTCTGCGCACTCGGACTCGCCACGGTCCTCGCCACGACGGCGCTGCCGCTGCTGCGCGTACAGGCAACCAGAACCGACGCGCGGGCGGCCTCCGTCGGCTGAACGGCCGGTCCCGAGCGAACAGACGCCCGGGACCGGCCCGCGGAAACCGGCTCAGCCGCGGCGGGCGGCAGCCTTGCGACGGGTCAGGAACACGGCACCGCCACCGACGAGGAGCAGCGCTGCGGCGCCGCCCACCAGCGCACCGGTGTTGTCCGCGCCGGTCTGGGCGAGATCGCCGTCATCGCCCTGCGCACCGGTGGCCGCCGGCGAGGACGACGAGGCGGCCGGGGTGGGCTCCCCGGTGGTCGCGTCGTCGGCCGGCGTGGACGGCGTCGCCGTGGGAGTGGGCGTCGCGGCGGGCGTGGACGCCTCGCCGCTCGGCGTGGTGTCGACGGGCGGAGTGCTCGGCACCTCGTCGTCCTTCGGGGGGTTGGCGATGCAGTCCGTACCGCCCTCGGACGGACCGTTCCAGGAGGCGATCAGCGCACTGCCGATCACCGGCTTGCCGGCCGCCGGGACGGGACCGTGGCCCTCGCCCTCCTTGCCGTCGAAGACGGTCGTACCGCGGTACAGGTCGAGCTGCGCGAAGCAGACGGCGTCCGGAACCGCGATCGACAGCGTCGCCGTCTGACCGTCCTGCACCGACACCGACGCGTGGTCGACGAGCTGCTGCACACCGGAGCTGTTGAAGTCCGGGCCGTGCGCCAGGTACGAGGCGAGCGAGACGGTGCAGGTGCTGCCGTCGCCCTTGACCTGAAGCGTCAGCTTGCCGTTCGCGTCGGGCGCTATGTCCCTCAGCCCCGGACGCGCCGTCCAGGACGAACCGTCCGCCGAGAACGCGCACTTGTCGGACGGCGCCGCACTGCCCGGCCCGGTCTGCTGCGACTCGAAGGTGCTGTCGGTGTTCTTCCAGCCGTGACCGCCACCGTGGGCCGAGGCCACACCGGAAACGGAGAGAGCCAGCAGCGCGGCGGATGCCGTGGTGCCGGCCAGGCGGATGGCGAGGCGCCGAGTCATGGCGCATACCCCCTTGGAGCAGGTGAAAGGCCCGCCGGAGAACACGACGCACACCCCGACCCGGTCGCGGCACCCGACCGGTACGGGCATGTGCTGCGGCTCGGGGACGCACCACGTTCCGCGACGGCACGCGACAGAGCACGCGCAGCCGAAAGCACAACCGGATGCAGGAGAAGTGGACGCCGAGCCGGATCGAACCCGGGAACAGGGAGAAGCTTCAACCACCCTCCCCCACCTGTCAATTCATCGCCTTGCATCTCATCCGTCACAGTGGTCACAGAAGCGGAGAGAACGCCCGGCCGCCGGCATGGGCTGGCCTCGTCCGTGGCGTGGGTTGTCGCCTCAGCCCACTCTGGAACGAGCCGGGATCAAGAGAAAAGATCTTGGTCTCAATGTGTCCGAGGGCGGAACCGGCTTCGTAGACCTAGGTGTGGATGCAGTCGCACCACATCGGACCCGGCCCTCCTGCCGGGGCCGGCAGAGGAATGGGGAAGCCGTGGATACCACGACGTCTCTTTGTACGACTCTCTGCTTCACGGGACTCTCCTCCTGCGAGGCCGAGAATGCCGTACCGCGCTGCCTGATCGGAGCTCCCGGAGCCTCGATCAACTCCCGCAGCGGAACGTTCCCGATGAACGACAACTCCTGCGTCCTGCACGCGGAGTTCGCCGCTTTCACCGAGACGACCTGCAACGGGCTGTACTGGCACGCCTTCCGCTTGTGCAAGCACCACGCACTCGCGGAGGACCTGGTGCAGTCGGCCAGCGTGAAGCAGTGGAAGCAGTGGCCGCGCAACCGGTCGCGCAGCTTCCAGCACAACCGGGCTTCCGCATACCGCACCGTCACGAACCTGTACTTCGACCACCTCCGCGGGAAGTCGAACTCGTACACGTTCTGCGACATCGACGACCACGACGTGGCCGCCGACGCCGAGATGATGGATGCGGAGCTCATCGCCGCTGAGAATGCGCGCGAGGTGCTCCAGGCCGTGGACCAGCTTCCCGACCCGCTCGGGGACCTGATCCGCGCCGTCTACCTCGATGAGATGACGGTGGCCGCGTTCGCCAACCAGAAGGGCCTGGCCCCGAAGACGGCGAGCCGCTACCACCTGAAGGCTCTGAAGCTTCTGCACACCATTCTCGAAAAGCGCTCATAAGGAGGCAGACCTATGGACGCCGACACAATCGTGCGTCTACGTCTGGCCGCCGGTTACCTCAAGAGGACATCCAACGCGGCCGCGGAGGAAGTCATGCAGGAGGCATTTCATGCCGTCCGGGCTTCCTCCAAGACATGCGCTGGAGAACTCGACTGGAGGGGGGAAGGCAGCGCCTTTCCCCCTCCAGGGAGAGATCCCCGGCCAGCTCATCTGAGCACAGAAGAAAACCCGCACCAGTTCAGCGCAGAACTGGCACGGCTTCTGACCGACGACAGGAAGGGAAATGCTGACAGTACCGCTTTGCGCAGGATCGCAGAGCTAACCGAGCTGCTCGAAGGGGAGCAGCCAGCTCAGGTCTGGTGGCAGCGAGCAGCGCTACAGGGCGACGCTGTAGCAATCATGATGCTCGTCGACGACTAGAAACCCAGGCGGAAAAGCGAACGGCAGGATCGCAACCCCGCCACACCAAGCCGAATTCGCGTCAGCCTGATGACAGGTGTACACAGCAGGCTGAGATGGAAACACCGAAGCGGCACCACCCAACGAAGGAGAATCAATATGTGGCTACCATAACCAACGCCAGCAACACCTGCCGGCACGGGAATCGGGGGACCCTAACCGGCAGCCCGTAATGGAACCGTAGGAATGTAGTAGGGGCCTTGGCGTACAGCCGCATGACAAGGAGCATGCCAAGCACGCCAAGGCCCCGTACTCCATGAAGCCCACCTCTACTTACGAGAAGAACACGGTGCATCACGGTGCAGTTCCACGATCACCACCGAAGTAGCCGGATCCTTGAACACCGTCTCACTCAAAGAAAAGTCAACTCCGAGGAGAACCGACCCAGTCAGCAAACCAATCAGCACCGCACCCCGAAAACTCCCAGGATCACGCCAACTGCTCGCTTCCCTCTTAAGTATTAAGTCCCACCCTTGATTTGTTGTTCCAACTGCTTTCATCAAGGTCTACGAAGCCTGCAGCCCATTCGGACCACCAAACCCAACAGGCTTTCTGATGCCCCGTCATATTAAAATCAGGCACTCCAGAACGAACCCATAACATAGCCTTCCAAAACTTTTGACTCACACTCAGAAGTACAGTGAAAGCCGGCAGGGAAGAACTCCCAGTCCGGCCCCGGTACTCGGCAGCAGGTCAGCCCTCCTACAACAAAGGGCGGCCCGGACTCAGGGGCAGCCAGCGCTTTACAGGGCCGCGCGGAGCGTGGACCTGCTAGGTCGGATCGCGGAGCGATTCGACCCGCCAGATCCGCGGAGCGGATCCGGCGAGCGTCACGGGTGACGCCCAACTCCCCGACGAAGTCGGGGAGTTGGGCCGATGCGGAGCATCGGTCAACCGCCGCGTAGCGGCGGCGCGTCGT